>JAHCLG010000017.1 GCA_026125385.1 Legionellales bacterium | reverse complement strand
CCAAGGCTACATTAATGACGGCTAGTGGCTTCTTCTTTGGAGTTGGGTGTGCCGCTCACGGGGGTTTCAACCTCCACGCTTTCGGCCTCCTCTGGTAACGGATCGGGTAGGTGTTGCAAAGCGATTTCTAAGACTTCATCAATCCATTTTACCGGACGAATTTCTAAATCTTGGACGATATTACGCGGTAATTCTTTTAAATCACGCCGATTTTCTTCGGGGATCACCACGGTTTTAATACGGGCACGCAATGCAGCCAAGAGTTTTTCTTTTAAACCACCGATGGGCAGCACCTCTCCACGCAGGGTAATTTCGCCGGTCATGGCTACATTGGCGCGGACAGGAATGTTAGTTAATGCTGACACAATTGCCGTGCACATGCCAATACCGGCGCTCGGACCATCTTTGGGCGTTGCACCTTCGGGTACGTGAATATGAATATCGCGATTTTCATAAAAATCTGTTTTGATCCCTAAGGCACGACTACGCGATCGGACGACGGTCATGGCGGCTTCAATCGATTCTTGCATCACATCACCTAATTGGCCTGTAAAAGTCGTTTTACCTTTACCAGAAACCACTGCAGCTTCAATCGTTAAAATTTCACCGCCCACTTCAGTCCATGCAAGACCTGTGACTTGGCCTACTCGATCTTGCTCTTCAGCAATGCCATAACGGAATTTGCGCACGCCTAAATATTTTTCAATATTACGCTGAGTAATGCGCTCCAATTTTTTGGCTGGTTTGGTTAGAATTTGTTTAACGACTTTACGGCAGATTTTCGCAATTTCGCGCTCTAAACCACGCACACCCGCTTCGCGAGTGTAATAACGAATAATTTCTTGCACTGAACCTGGCGTAATGTTGATTTCATTTTTCTTTAAGCCATTGGCTTTGACTTGTTTATCAATTAAATGGCGAGACGCGATATTCATTTTCTCATCTTCGGTATACCCCGGGATGCGGATCACTTCCATACGATCGAGTAATGCTTCGGGAATATTTAAAGAGTTTGCCGTGCAAACAAACATAATATCCGATAAATCAAAATCAACTTCTAGGTAATGATCGTTGAAAGTATTATTTTGTTCGGGATCGAGCACTTCTAATAAGGCGGAGGCCGGATCGCCGCGAAAATCCATGGCCATTTTATCGATTTCATCGAGTAAGAATAAACAGTTGCGCACGCCTACTTTGGTTAAGCGTTGAATAATTTTTCCTGGCATGGAACCAATATACGTGCGACGATGACCGCGAATTTCTGCTTCATCGCGTACTCCGCCTAAGGACATGCGCACATATTTGCGACCAGTAGCTTTGGCAATCGATTGTCCGAGTGAGGTTTTACCAACCCCAGGGGGTCCCACTAAACATAGTACAGGGCCTCGTAATTTTTTCACGCGTTGTTGCACGGCTAAATATTCGATAATTCGTTCTTTAACGCGATCGAGTCCGTAATGATCAGCTTCTAATACTTTTTCCGCTTTTTTTAAATCATTATTAATTTTCGTGCGTTTTTTCCAAGGAACGTTGACGATCCAATCGAGAAAATTACGCGAAACTGTGGCTTCTGCCGACATCGGTGGCATCATTTTGAGTTTGTGCAATTCTGCTAAGGCTTTATCAAGTGCTTCTTGAGTCATACCGGCTTTTTTTATTTTTTTCTCAAGAATTTCTAATTCATTAGGCGCATCTTCTAATTCACCTAATTCTTTTTGAATGGCCTTCATTTGTTCGTTTAAATAATATTCGCGCTGGCTTTTTTCCATTTGACGTTTAACACGACCACGAATGCGCTTTTCCACTTGCAATAAATCAATTTCAGCTTCCATTAATGCCATTAAACGTTCTAAGCGCTCTTGTAAATTGCGAATTTCTAAAAGACCTTGTTTTTCTTCTAATTTTAACGCCATGTGCGCCGCAATGGTGTCGGCTAAACGACTGGGATCTTCAATGCCGGCGATAGAACTTAAAATTTCGGGTGGGATTTTTTTATTCAGTTTTACGTATTGCTCAAATTGAGACGTCACCGAGCGCATTAAAATTTCTGTTTCGCGTTCAGAGACCATTTCTTCTTGAATAGGTTCTACCACGGCAGCGTAATATTTATCATACGCTTTAAATTCAACAATTTTAGCGCGTTTAATTCCTTCAACCAGCACTTTGACTGTGCCATCTGGTAATTTTAAAAGTTGTAAAACTGTGGAAATACACCCTACTTTAAAAATATTATCTTGTTTAGGATCATCATCTGAAGCATTTTGCTGGGTGACTAAAAAAATTTGTTTATCAACATTGGTTGCTTGATCTAAGGCTTCAATGGAGCGATCGCGTCCCACAAATAAAGGAATTACCATGTGCGGGTAAATCACAACATCGCGTAAAGGTAACAATGGAAATTCACTGATTTCGTGGACAATTTCATCATCATCGTTTGTCATAACTTAATCCTTTGGTAAAAGCAGATTGTTTTCACACTCTTACGGTTTTTCTCTAGCAACTAAGGCGTCATCGTTATTGTCGTAGATTAATAAAGGTTCGCTATCACCTTTTACGGAATTTTCATCAATCACAACCTTAGATACTCCGTCTTTCGAGGGAATTTCATACATTAAATCGAGTAAAACATTTTCTAAAATAGACCGTAAACCGCGTGCGCCCGTTTTACGTTCCATGGCGCGTTTGGCCACTAAACGTAATGCGTCTTCACGAAATTCAAGATCGACACCTTCCATTTCAAATAATTTTTCATATTGTTTGGTTAAGGCATTTTTAGGTTCGGTTAAAATTGAAATTAACGCACTTTCATCCAACTCTTCTAAGGTAGCAATCACCGGGAGACGACCGACAAATTCAGGAATTAAACCAAATTTAATTAAATCTTCGGGTTCTACGGCATTCAGCGTTTCACCAATCGATTTGCGGGTATCTTTATCGCGAATATCCGCGTTAAAACCAATACCCGATTTTTCAGAACGATCGCGAATCACCCGATCGAGTCCGGCAAATGCCCCACCGCAAATAAATAAAATATTTGATGTGTCGACTTGCAAAAATTCTTGTTGCGGATGTTTACGTCCACCTTGTGGTGGTACAGAAGCAATGGTACCTTCAATGAGTTTTAACAAGGCTTGTTGGACACCTTCGCCAGAAACATCGCGAGTGATTGAAGGGTTATCGGATTTACGCGAAATTTTGTCGATTTCGTCGATATAGACAATACCCGTTTGCGCTTTTTCGACATCACAATCGCATTTTTGCAATAGTTTTTGGATAATGTTTTCGACATCTTCACCCACATAACCGGCTTCGGTTAAGGTGGTAGCATCGGCGATGGTAAAAGGCACATTTAAAATTCGAGCAAGTGACTCTGCTAACAGTGTTTTACCACTTCCGGTAGGCCCAATGAGTAGAATGTTGCTTTTACCTAATTCTACGTCATCGTCTTTATGATTACTGTTTCTACGCAAACGCTTATAATGGTTGTAAACCGCCACCGATAAAATACGCTTAGCACGATTTTGGCCAATGACATAACCATCAAGAAAATCTTTGATTTCGCGAGGAGTAGGTAAGTTGAAACTGCCATCACTATCGTTAGTTTCATCCACTTCTTCGCGAATAATATCGTTACAGAGTGCCACACACTCATCACATACAAAAACAGAAGGACCCGCAATTAATTTGCGTACTTCGTGTTGGCTTTTGCCGCAGAATGAACAATATAGTACTTTGCCATTATCGTCACCACGGTTGTGGTAATCACTCATCAGTCGACCCCTTCTATTAATACTTTGAATATATAGCTATTTTCCACGATTTCAAGGGTATTTTGAAACGTTTTTCTTTAACTATACCCATTTTATTAAAAAAATGCGAAACATTCTTTGTAATTTGTCACATGAACATGGAAATTTTAGAACATTTAATACCAAACTTCGTCATTGAATTCTCTTGCGTGCAAGTATGGGATTATCTCTTTCAGACAGTATGATGATGGTTATTCTTATGAACGACTAGGGCGTGTTGACAATTCTACTCTGCTGGCCGTATCTCGCTGAATTTTTGTGCTCCGCTGCTCATTTATAGGCTGTAAACTGCGCGCTCGTGCTCAAAATTAACAAGAGAGTCCGCCAGAACGAATTGTCATCACGCCCTAGAATGTAACGAGTTACTCTTTGCCTTTCTCAGCTTTAGTGTTACGGTTTATCATCACATTATCGATCAAGCCGTAATTCAATGCTTCCTGAGCACTCATGAAATTATCACGTTCAGTATCGCGCATAATTTCTTGCGAGGTTTTACCGGTGTGCGTTGCCATGATTTGATTCAGACGTTCACGCACGGTTAAGGTTTCCCGAGCATGAATTTCAATGTCGGTGGCTTGCCCTTGATATCCGCCGAGCGGTTGATGGATCATCACGCGTGAATGCGGTAAACAATAGCGTTTGCCTTTAGCACCCGCACACAGTAAAAGTGCTGCCGCACTTGCTGCTTGGCCGATACACACGGTGCTAACATCGGGTTTAATGAATTGCATGGTATCGTAAATGGCTAAACCTGCTGTGACTACACCACCAGGAGAGTTAATGTATAAAGCGATATCTTTATCGGGGTTTTCAGACTCTAAGAAGAGTAATTGGGCGACAATTAAATTCGCCATATAATCTTCCACTTGTCCCACTAAAAAAATTACCCGTTCTTTTAACAAGCGTGAGTAAATATCGTATGAACGTTCACCCCGTGCGGTTTGTTCAACCACAATCGGTACTAAATTAGAAGTAATGGCATCTGAAAATTGATTTTTCCCATGTTGATAAGGTGTCATAAGCTCATCCTTTAGTGTTGACAGTTTTCATCGTGCACATGATCATGATCGAGGTGATGATCATCTACCTGTGCTTGTTTGGTGAATTCAGTATAACTGGTTACTTCGTAAGTTACAGTAGCTTCTTCGAGTAATTTTTCGACAGCTTGTTCTTCTAATACGGCAGTTTGCGCTTCATTCAATAACGCTTCCGTCGTATAGATAAGCTGTTTCACCCGTTCAGGTTGAGGATAGTTACTGACCATGAGATCCACATGCCTGTTTAATCTGTCTTGATCCAGTTTAATGGCATAATCGGTGATCACTTGGCGTAGTAACAAGGCGATATGAACGCGTTTTTTACTTTCTGCTTCGAAAAGCGCATCGGGCAATTGATTAATATCAATTTTGCCGCGCATTTGATTGACAGAGCGTTGTTTTAAGGCGTCAACTTCCGCACGAATTAATGCTCGCGGAATATCAATAGGATTAAGTTCGACGAGTTTATCGAGCACTTTACCTTTGATATCAGCTTTAATGCGGATGTCGATTTGTTCTTCCAAAAGTTTTTTTAATTCTTCTTGTAAGCCTGCCAATGTTTTATTTTCAACACCTAATTTTTCGGCAAATGCATCATCTAATGTAGGCAATTGGGCTTCTAATACTTTATGAAGTTTGATCGAGAAAACCGTGGGCTTTCCAGCTAAATCTTGATGATGATAATTCTCGGGGAAGGTAACATTGATATCACGTTCTTCACCCGCTTTCATTCCTAACAAGGGTTCTTCAAATCCAGGGATCATTGAATTTTTACCCAGCTCTAATTCAAATTCAACGGCAGTGCCGCCTTCAAATGCTTCACCATCGATTTTACCAACAAAATCAATCACGATTTTATCGTTATTCGCAGCACCGCGCTCCACTTCAACCCAGTCAGCATGTTGCTGTTGTAATTTTTGCATGGCTTCTTGCATATCATCACTGCTAATCTCGACTTTCTTTTGGGTTATTTCATTATTTTTTAGCGAGGTTAAAGTAAATTCAGGAAATACTTCAAAGCTCACTACATATTCGAGTGGTTTGCCTTCTTCAGCCGTGGTACTTTCGATTTTGGGCATACCAGCCGGAGTGATGGATTGTTCGTTTAAGGCTTTGTTTAAACTATCGCGCATAATTTCATCGAGCACTTCATAGCGCACGGACTCACCAAATCGAGATTTAACCACGCGAGCAGGTACTTTACCTGGACGAAAACCTTTTATTTGTGCTTTTTTTTGCAACTCGTGCAAACGCTCTTCGATCTTTTCAGTGATCTGTTCAGCGGGGATAGCGACGGTCATACGTCTTTCTAAGCCTTGGACGGTTTCCACGGAAACTTGCATAGTATTACCTCTAATTAATATATCAATAACCTGAAATTATGGTGCGAAAGGAGAGACTCGAACTCTCACGGGTTGCCCCGCTGGAACCTAAATCCAGTGCGTCTACCAATTTCGCCACTTTCGCAATGGTAGCACCCAATCTATGGGCTTGAAGTTGAAGAAAGAAAATCTTACTTTTTCAGATGGCGAGGATAATAATTTTACCCGCGTATTGCAAGGTCTTTTTTAATTTTCCAAGCCTTCCTCTACAGTTTTTATCGCAGGCATCCTGGTTTTTTTATTAAAAAGAATCGTGCCCGCTCCAACTAACGATAAAATAACCAATAAACCGAATAAGCCTGAAATTCTGCCAGTAAACAGCGCATTTAATAGTGTCGCAATTAGCCAGGATAAAGCAATCAGAGCCGTGAGTCCGCCCATAATCCATCCTTGTTCATTGGGATTAACGCTATTCGAAAACATGGATAAGAGAACGTTATATGTCATACTCATACCGATCCCACACGGCACCACCGCGGCATATATCCAATAAATATGATGCAATGCGAGAGTTAAACATAAAAATCCGCTGGCTAGGGCAAGCATGCCGAATAAAATAATCATCCAATGCGCCAACAGGCGAAGTAAGACGGGAAGCAGAACACCTAAGGAAAACGCAAACACAATACTGAGATAAGTCAGAAATAATCCAATTTGACTTGGCGTATAGTGATAATGATCGGCTAACAGTAACGATGTGGTTTGAAAAAACGTCGCCCAACCAATTTCCATGGCGAGATAAATAATCACAAAGGCGCGCACACGCTTATCGAATGCTGCGGAAAATACGTTTGCCATCACCCGCCAATAGTTGCGCTTTTGGGTATGGGCTTGCAGCAGAGTATTACGATAATATAAGCGTAATAAGACTACGTTAATTAACGTTAACATTAATGCCACGATAAACGGCGTATTGTAATTGAACCAGGAAACCAGATTGTGATCCGCAAGCACTCCTCCTGAGATAGGCCCTATCACAAAACCAAACACCATGGCCAAGGTGACTTTACTCATGTTTTTTGCTTTATTTTCAGGCGTGCTTAAATCGGCAATCGACGCTTGCGCAATGGCTTCGCAACCATCCATGAACCCTACTAAACAGCGACTCAAAAATAAAATGACTAAACTCGAGGTTAAAATGCCGACTACTGATAATAATAAACCTAAAGCAATACCTAAAAGGGATATCGTTAAAATGCGTTTACGCCCATATTGATCGGACAAACTGCCAAGCAAGGGTGAACCAAACATCATGAACAATACAGGAAGTGCGAGCAATGCAGTATAGGCAAAATTACGTATTGCCGCTGAAGTTCCCGGATCGAATAATGGACTATTAGCAACGGTTAGCATTGGCGCAAATACGGGGATCACTAAACCTAGGGTTAGTGCATTAATAAACAAGACTAAACATAATGCAAAAATCGCCACAATAATTACCTTTTTTCTTAAATAACTTTATTTTCGATGCGGCGTTGATGCAAAAATTCTTTTGCACTCATCGTGGGCGTTAATTGCACTTCATTGCGAGGATGCAAAAATAACGGCATGGAAAACCGTGAAATATTACGTGTGTTTTGCGGATTGTAAACGCGATGTTTGGTGGCTAGGTAATAACCTTGTGTCGCCAACTGTAACATATCTCCCGCATTGACAATAATATCGCCCTCTTCCGATCCCACATCATGCCAGCGACCTTGTTTATCGAGCGCTTGCAACCCGGGTTCCGAGGATGCCGGTAATAAGGTGATGGCATTAATATCTTCGTGAGGCGCTGCGCGTAAGGCATCGTGCTCTTCGCTACCCGTTAAGGGGGGATAATGTAAAATGCGCAACATAGTTATAGGACTGTCTTTTACCATCTCGGGCAAAGGCATGGATAATTGTTTGAGAATACTGTCCGGCGTATGTTCTTGCAGCCAAGATAATAAGAGAGAACCCATGGCTGATAATTGCTGATAAAGTTGTTGCGTGCGATCACTCATGTGCTGAGGATAAACACCCCAGGGATAATACTGAAAAAATTCTTTAATATCGCGTACGTGATAGCCTTTGGCTAATTCAGATTGGGTAATTGGAAAAAACCCTGCTTGCGTTTCTGGGGTAAATAAATAATGATGCTTTTCTGCGCTAGCGAAAAAATCTGCCCATTCTACAAAAGCCGCTTTTACTTCTGCATAATCAATCGGCGGATTGGTAATGACAGCAAATCCTGTGTCACTTAAGGATTGCGCAAACTGAGCTGGTGCTGTTTTTGCGGTAAAATCAACTTTTTTAATCCACATCTTTTCACCCTTAAAATGGCGGACGGTTAATCATAAAAAATAATGTTATTAACACAAAAATCAGTGTTAAACCGATGGTTTTTTGAAAGCGTTGATAAGAAATTGCGTAAGCTTCCGTATGGTAATCAGCATTGTTGTCTTGAAGTAAATCGTAACACTGGGTTAACGAAGTTGCCGCGCAAAATAGACTCATCACAAAACCGATAAACCCGACAATAGTGGCAATAATCCACGGCTGATGCAAGGAGTACGGTTTGCTGCTTATCATACTAAATCCTGAAATCAATTGGAATAGTATTAATAGAGTAAGCATTATCCAGGTGTAGTTTACGGCAATTTTTAAATAGGTTAAGACTAATGCGCGATTATTTTGCCGATGGGATATCCACACTAGACTATAAATAATCAAGCCACCGCCAACGATTAAACTTGCGCTGATCACATGGGCTATTTTCATCCAGTAGTACAGCATATTAGAGCGACACCAAGGTTTGTTTAGTGACAGCATCGTGAATGATTAACACAAAACTCACGATAAGAATTATTTGCAAGGCATGATACGTTAACCACATCCCCAAAGAAATTGACTGCCAACGCTGTTGTTGTACTTCGGCTTTTTTTCGTAAATAAGCAGTTAAGAACAATAAAATACTATTAATTCCTAATAAAAAATACGCAGCAATAATCCACGGCGTATGAAATGTAAAGCCTTTCGGATACACGAGTAGTGTACCTGTTAAGATTAATAGCACGATTACGCCATAGATAAAATAGTCGAGTTGTTGAAGAAAATTATTATAAAACTGTCGATGCGCTATTGAAGCCTCACGCCAATTAAATACGCTTAACCCATACGCTAACACACATGCACCAAATAAACTCATGGCTAAGATGACGTGCAAGTATTTTTCGAGATAAATTATCATGAGCGTATCCTCTTTGCGAATGATTGTAGCGATTCGCTTTTAAAAAGTCGAACGCTCGATGAGTATTTATCAGCGAACAGTCAATAAAAATTTTGGTAAATCTGGTTCTCATTCGCAAAATTTCGTACAATCGCAATCCCAAGGACACGGAATCCATAATACTCATGAATCAACCATTTTTAGCTAAGTTTGCTTTACTTGCCTGCCTTTTCACCCTGGTAGTGATTAGCTTGGGTGCATTTACTCGATTAGTCGATGCAGGATTAGGCTGTCCCGATTGGCCTGGCTGTTATGGCCATATTATAGTTCCAGCCAATGCGAATGTTGTTAACACTATCAATGCGCAATATCCACAAACTCCACTCGTCGCCTATAAAGCCTGGGCGGAAATGACTCACCGATTTTTTGCCGGCTCTTTGGGTATTTTGATGTTAGCAATAACAATTCTCGGTATTCGTCATAGCGTGCGTAGACAATTTCCTCGACAGTTGGCGATTTATTTATTTATGCCGCTATTACTGGCTTATCAAATTACGCTAGGCATGTTGACTGTTACCTGGAAATTATTACCCTTAATTGTCAGCTTGCATTTATTGGGCGGCATGTTGATCTTGAGCACGTTATGGTTGGTGCATTTACTCAATCGTCCGTGGCAGCCTCTTAGCGGCAATATTCCTTTTTCATTACGCGTTTTGAGCGCACTCGCTGTTGTTTTATTATTTTGCCAAATCAGTTTAGGTGCATGGACCAGCACCAATTACGCCTCGTTAAGCTGCCCAGGTTTTCCCACCTGTTTTGCCAATACACTTCTACAACATTGGGATTTCAAAGGTGCTTTCAATTTATTTCATCCCATTGGCATTAATTACCAAGGCGGCGTGCTTGCCATGAACGTGCGTAGTACGATTCAAATGGTACATCGCAGTGGCGCGCTCATCGTCAGTTTATATTTAGTATTTTTAGCGGCGTGGATTAATCTTAGGCTGAGAAAATTGCCGCAGATCAAAAAAGCGACGCAATGGCTGTTAATGCTATTATTCCTCCAACTGTGTTTAGGCATTAGCAATGTGCTGTTTAAACTTCCTTTGCTGATTGCGGTTGCTCATAGTGTGTGTGCAGGATTACTTTTAATGAGTGTTATCTATTTGAATTATTGTTTTTATCGCCAATTCAGTTAGAATCAAATGGCAGCATTCACGGAGGGAGATAAACGAGTGACGCCCGAACAAGAAGTGATCCGCAAGCTATCCGATCGCCTAGTCAACGCGCAAATTCCATTGCGAATTCTCGATTCAATTAAATGGAACGATGAGATTAAACAGGATTTTTTTAAGCACCAAGCCAAAGAACTTCCCCAAATCACTCCCGAATTTTATGCTCAACGCAAATTAAATTTTAGTCCCAGCGAAAAAAAAGAAGAATTTAATTTAATTATTCGCGATGCGCAAAATCAATTAGGTCAATATTCGATTATTACCCAGCTCATTCAACAGCGCTGTAACGATTATATCAAAGCCGTGGATATGCTAAAAGCTCGTGGTACACCAGAATTTTCTGCCATTTCCAAAGAACTTTATGGTAGCCCCAATGATGCATTTTATTTAGGCGGTCCTAATCTCTCGCAATTGGGCGGATTTTTAAGTGATATTTTAAAAAGCTTAAGCGCCGATTTACTCAACGTCAGCGATCAAAAAATTTATAGCGCTCAACAAGCTATCGAATTATTAGAACCCAAGCTTAAGCACTATTTTTATGATGATCAGCAAGTCATTGTCAAAATCAGCGATAACATTGTCGCCGACGCGGCAGCAGGAGCAGATTGCATTAAACTCAATCGCGATAGTTATTTTAGCGAACGTGATTTAAAATATTTAGAAGTGCATGAAGGTTGGGTGCATGTTGGCACCACCTTAAATGGATCAAAACAACCTTATTGCACTTTTCTCGCCAAAGGGTCGCCCGCTTCCACCGTGACTCAAGAAGGTTTGGCTGTGATCACTGAAATTTTTACATTCTCATCCTACCCTGATCGCATGCTCAAATTAACCAATCGCGTTCGCGCTATTGATAGGGTAAATCAAGGCGCTAACTTTTTAGAAACCTATCAATTTTTTTTAGAGCAAGATTATAGTGAAGATGAAGCCTATAATTATACGGTGCGGGTTTTTCGCGGCAGCGCACCGGAACTGGGACCATTTACTAAAGATTTATCTTACACCAAAGGGTTTGTTTTAATTTATAATTATATACGCCTGGCGGTGCAAAATGGTTTTGTCAATTACATTCCTATGCTATTTTGCGGTAAAGTATTAATTAACGAAGTGAAACTGCTGGCTAAATTGGCCGAACAAGGTTTAATTGCTAATCCCACGTATTTACCGCCGCAATTTAGCGATCTCTCGGCATTAAGCTCGTGGATGAGTTTTTCCCTTTATTTGAATAAGTTTGATTTGCAAGCCATGGTCAATCAATATAATTTTATTTAAGCACAGACTCCGCAATCCTCATAATCTGATTTCAGGCACAAAAATTTTAAACAGACGCTAAAACCAACGTTTGCGTTTAAAGAAAATAATTAAACAACAGACAATTAAAACCATTAAACCTAACACGCCAAAATAGCCATAGTGCCATTTTAATTCTGGCATGTAAGAAAAATTCATGCCGTATAAACTGGTAATAAAAGTTAAGGGAATAAAAATTGTGGCAAAAACTGCTAATACTTTCATCACTTCATTCATTTTATTATTCATGCTCGATAAATAAATATCCAACATATTGGCGACAATATCGCGCAGTAAATCTAAGTTGTCTAAGGTTCTCACGACGTGATCATGACAGTCGCGTAAAAATAATAGCGTTTTGGTATTAATCCATTCGACATTATCATGCATTAAATAAGACGTGATGTCGCGCAAAGGCATTAAAGATTTTCGCAGCCCCATCATATTGCGTTTTATGGTATAGAGCTCACTTAAAGAAAGTGCCGTCGGTTCTTCGACAAGAACCGATTCTAAGTAATCAATTTCATCGCTTAAATCATCGGTAATATCCATAAAGCGATCGACTAAGGTGTCTAGCAATAAATATAATAAAGTATCACTGCCGCTTTGACGCAAGCGACTATTTTTTTTATTAAGCTTCTGACGGATTAAATCAAAGGTATTATCTTGGCATTCACGAAACGTGATTAAACCATTTTTTAAAATAATAATACTAATTTGTTCATAACTAATTCGCCGGCTTGGCGCAGCTTCGCGATGCGGCATTTTTAAGGTCACGAAGGTATAATTTTCAAAATCTTCAATTTTGGGGCGTTGTGAGGGATGCAAAATATCTTCAATCACTAATTCATGAATAGACAGCTGTGTTCCTAGTTGTTGAATTAACGTTTCTTCAGAGGTGCTCAAATTAAGCCATAAAAATTCGTTATTCGCTAAAAAGAGTTGATCAAACTGCGTCGATTCATTAATTACGATCGTTTCACAAAGTTGTGAATTATAACGATAACTCTCATTGAGCATATTTGTTGCAGTTTCTTCCATCGTCCTACCCTATTTATTTGCTTGAGTAAAATAACTCTAGTTGCGATTTTTTAATGTGTTTTAAATGACAGGTTAAGCTAGGATCAATAATCACCCGTCGATTTAACGATTCGCGCCCCAATAATAAGCGATATTTTAAGGGATCGCGATTCGACAGCGCTAATTCCATTTCCCATTGAAAGCTTCCTAAGTGCAACGTGGTTTTTATAATACAACGTAATTCGCGATGACCATTGGAACTCATGACATAACGTTCATCAATTAAGGGTGCTCGACAATGCACGCTGATTTTTTCATTCGCCTGCAGCGGAAACACATCGAACTCAACCATATGCTGGTGTTGATGTTTTTTAACCACAATATTTTCGGCATGAATAGCCGAGGTTCGTGCGCCAGTATCAATTTTTCCTTTAATGGCTGGAATATTTAAATCCGGCAATCCGCACCATTCATGTCGACCAATTAATAATTTATCATGAAATAATTCATACATGGCTGCCTCATCCTTGATAGCGACTTTTTTTCCCAATTGGTTTTGCGTGTTTTTCCAAATATTGAATAATTAAACTGGCGACATCTTTTTTGGTGGCTTTTTCAATACCTTCTAGACCTGGGGAAGAATTAATTTCTAATAATAAAGGTCCGCGTTTGGAGCGCAATAAGTCAACGCCAGCCATACTTAAACCGGCCACTTTAGCCGCACGAATAGCGATTTCGCGTTCTTCTTTAGTGAGCTTGACTAAGCTTGCTTGTCCACCACGATGTAAATTCGCACGAAATTCGCCAATTTCAGCTTGGCGTTTCATCGCCGCCACCACTTTATCGCCAACCACAAAACAACGAATATCGGTGCCATTGGCTTCTTGAATAAATTCTTGAACAATAATATTGGCTTTTAATCCAATTAAAGTTTGCATTACTGATTCGGCGGCTTTTTTAGTTTCGGCGAGCACGACGCCAACGCCTTGTGTGCCTTCGGTTAATTTAATGACTAACGGCGGACCACCGACGAGTGCAATTAAATCGTCGATATCACTGGTGGCATGGGCAAACCCCGTCAGCGGCATTTCCACGCCTTTCATGGATAATAATTGTTGGCAACGTAATTTATCGCGTGAGCGCGTGATGGCAATTGAGGGATTAATTGAATAGGTGCCCATCGTTTCAAATTGACGCACTACCGCCGTTCCATAAAACGTGCGATTCGCGCCAATGCGCGGGATGATGGCATCAAATATTTCAAGCGTTTCGCCGCCATAATGAATAGAGGCATTTTGCGCGGTAATATTCATATAACAACGTAAATAATCGATAACCTGCACCTGATGCCCGCGCTCTTTTGCCGCTTCATACAAACGACGCGTAGAATATAACTGTTCATTTCGCGATAAAATAGCAATTTTCAAGCAATTTTCCTTTTAAAATATTAACGATAATAGGTATCGTTCAAAATAGTATTCACGCCTTTCCAACCCCAATAAATGCGATGACGCACAATTAATCCTTCGTCAATTTCCATGACTTCAATAAAATCCATTTGTTCGCCTTCTGGTGTATCGCGCGGATATTCCCACAGGATAGTCTTGCCATCGGTAAAATAATTACTGACATAAAAATTACGATACCTTGGTTTACGCAAAGCAGCGATTTCAATCACTTCTTTTAATTTTGCTTTACCGTGAATAACACCATGTTCAATGCCCAATAAATAGGGAAATAAAGGACTTTCTAAAATCACGTCATCCGAATAAAGTGCTAAAAAACCCACTAAATCATTGTCTTTCCAGGTACGATTCCAGGTTTCAAAAATATAACGGGCAGTGTTTAAATCGTCTTGTGGCATGGCAGGCTCTCAATAATCATGGATGATTAGGATTATACGCAAGCAAGTGGAAAATGCGAAGAAAGAATCCTCGGGACGGCGGGATTTGAACCCACGACCTCTTGCGCCCCATGCAAGTGCGCTACCAGGCTGCGCTACGCCCCGAAGTGCGTGCATGATACCGAAGTTTTATCGCAATTGGTACTGGTTAAGATTAAAAAATTAATGTAATGACCTTGTAAATCTATCAATAATCAGTATAATACAGTTTTTGGAATCAGATTATGATATTGGGCTATAGAAAAAATGTTAAGTAGAAAAGCCGTAAACAGAAGCGATGGTACAAGAGAAGTAGAAGTGTCATTTAACGATAATAATCAAGCTAAATTGATAGCTGATCTTATAATCGAAAAAATAAGCGATCAGGCTCTTGCGAAATGGATAAGCGGAATAAATTCGAACGATTTTAATGCTGTCATTAACCTGGTCGCTAATAAAATACTTTCAGATATTGATAAAATTGATTATACAACTGCTAGCCAGCTAATTTTTCATATTGCTAATGATTACGATGTTAGACTTGGTCAAGGAATGAATAATATAACTCCACAAATAAAGCAGCTTGTAACCAATATCCCCGATATGTTAGATATATCTACTGACAATAATTACCAAATCCTCGATAGTGAAGAAGAAGATGATGAGAACGCTCCAACTACAATTACTAAAAACTATTATAGAGGAATAGATAACCCTTTTTTAACTAGACAAACAGCTAAATACAACATATCAACTACTTCTAGAGAATATAATTACTATCTTCCGATTTATTCAGCTTCTGATACACAGGAAAATATAATCAGGAATGCTCTATTACGTTCACTATTCAGTAAAATAAGTAACTTTGAAACAAACTCATTAGTAGAAATTACCCAGCAGTTATTTACGCGCTATAATCAACGTTTTCCTTATGGTTCATTTTTTGCCTCTCAAAAAGGCCCTGCTGCCTCTTTCAAGATTAAAAATCATATATTCGCAAATAATCCAGAAATATTATTGCGCGGTTATAGAATGTTTCCTAGCCTGAACAAGAAGACGCTCAATTACATGTATAATAAAGATATTTTTGATAACTCAAAAGAATACTTAAAAAAGTATATTGCACTACTGGAAATGCATATAGTTATCTTAACTCAAGATAACAGTAAGCGATTAAAACCTATTCTTGAAAATATTCAAACTATGTTATTACATTACTACTTCAGAATTACTAATACGAATGAGTATATATTTCAAGTACTATTATCAGAAAAAGCAGCAAATTCTAACTATAACCAAAATAACGCCATGCAAGTTGGATTTGAAGCGCTGATGATTTTTACGCTATCCGAAAAAACCCTATTAAACTCAGTTTTGAATAAGTTAGATAAAGATGAAGCTAGCAATATCAAATCACGTTTCTATATCTATAACCCTTTTAATTGTCGCTAATGTTTTCATAATTATGAAACCTTAATGCTGAAAAATGAATAGAACGAGTTAATTTTAATTTCGCAGTTGAATAAATTCAGATAATTTAGTTATCCCAAAAAACTACGCCTTTAAAAGCTCTGCAATGAGTTTTAATTCACCAACAATTTCTTGAGAAGGAAGTGAGGTATCAGGGTTACAAAAATCGTTTAATTTTTCAGACAGCAAGGGCAAACTTAATTGCGTGCGCGCGCCACTGATGGTAAAACCTTGTTCGTATAATAATTCTTTGATGCGCTGAACTAATATAATGTCTTTTTGCTGATAATAACGGCGATTGCCTTTTCGTTTTAAAGGATTGAGTTGCGGAAATTCTTGTTCCCAATAACGTAAGACATGAGATTTTACCGCACACAAATCACTGACTTCACCAATGGTGTAGTAACGTTTGCTTAAATTGTTGCTTTCCGTGCTAATTTTTTTCATCGCTAAGAGGATGATCCATCACGCACGACTTGTCCACCAGCATAATTTTCTACACGGGCTTTGAGTTTTTGTCCGGCTTTAAACGTGACGACGCGTCTTGGGGTGATGGGAATTTCTTCACCGGTTTTGGGATTACGTCCTGGCCGCTCATTTTTATCGCGTAAATCAAAATTTCCAAATCCCGATAATTTGACGCGATGACCATTCGCCAAGGATTGTTTGACTTCTTCAAAAAAAATTTCGACGAGATCTTTGGCCTCTCGTTTATTGAGTCCGATTTCGTTGAAAAGATGTTCGGCAATATCTGCTTTGGTTAACGCCATGGCTCATGTCCTCAATGTCGCTCCCCACTCTTGCTGCAAGCCTAAAATTACTTGCTCCATGGTCTGATTGATTTCCTCATCAACCAATGTCCGAGTAGGATGTTGTAACACTATTCCTATTGCAAGACTTTTCAGGCCTTTGCTCACGCCTTCGCCACGATAGAGATCAAATAGCTTAATCTCTTGTAGCCACGCCCCTGCGGTAAGTTGAATTTTAGCGCAGATTGCCGCGGCTGGCACGTCTTCATTTACTAGTATAGCAAGATCTCGGCGAATACTGGGAAATTTAGAAATGTTTTTATAGACAGGCACTTGTGCGTCAAGTAAGGCGTTTAAGCTTAATTCAAACAAAAAGAGCGGACTTTTTAAATTAAAGTGCGCCATGAGTTTAGGATGTAATGCGCCCACATGGCCAATGATTTCATGATTTTTACGAATTAGCGCACATTGCCCCGGGTGAAAACTGGAATGGGTGCTCGCCGCAAATTCAAACGGTGTACGAGTTAGAATCAAAAGCGCTTCGACATCGGCTTTGATGTCGTAGAAATCGGTAACCCGTACTGGCGTATGCCAACCGCCTGTGCGCGCGAAGCCATAGCAAGCACCGGCTAACATCGGTTGTTGGACGATAGTTTCACCTTCTAGCAAATAGCGTAAACCGATTTCAAAAAAACAGCCTTGTTCTTGTTGACGATTTTGATTGTATGCAACTGTGGTTAATAACCCTGGTAATAAACTGGTGCGCATGACATTCATATCGCTGGCGATGGGATTGCGCAAACGCAGAGGTGTTATGTCAGGATTTAATGCGCGTTCAATTTTTTCATCGACAAAACTATAAGTAATAATTTCTTGATAACCCCGTTGAATTAAAGAGTCGCTGAATATTTCCGCAGTAAGCTTCGCTTCGGGTTGAGGTTGAAACGTTAAGCCCGCCTGCGGTGCTAAAGGTGGAATGGCATCGTAACCATGAATGCGAGCAATTTCTTCAATGACATCTTCTTCAATCGTAATATCAAAACGATAACTCGGCGCACACACTTCCCACGTTTCTGCATCTCGTTGGCTTAATGAAAAATTCAGTCGTTGCAAATAGTTTTTTATATCCTCAGCAGAAAATTCCATACCCAATAAACGTGAAATATGAGGTGTCTTTAATAGAATCGCGGGGTTTTTAGGTAGATGATGTTCTACGATCACTTCACTGATAGGCCCTACTTGCCCGCCAACAATCGCTAGTAATAATTCAGTAGCGCGCTCGAGGGCAGCGACGGTTAAGTTTGGATCGACACCGCGTTCGAAACGATGGGAGGAATCGGAGTGTAATCCATGTTGACGTGCTTTGCCCATCATGAAGGTGGGATTGAAAAATGCGCTTTCTAAAAATAAAGTAGTGGTTTCAGCGCTTACTGAAGAATCCACACCGCCCATAATTCCCGCTAACGCCAATGCTTTTTCAGCATCGGCAATCACTAAATCGTTTGGCAATAACGTGATTTCTTTACCGTCTAATAACACGATTTTTTCTTGAGGTTGTGCTAAACGCACCTCGATATGCTGTTGAATTTTAGCAAAATCAAATGCGTGCAAGGGTTGACCTAATTCCAACATCACATAATTGGTGACATCAACCACGGGATGAATGGATCGCAGACCGCTACGACGCAAACGTTCTACCATCCACAGCGGTGTTGTCGCGTTAGGATTAATATCGCGAATCATTCTACCCGCATAACGACTACAGGCTGTTGGTGCGGATAATCTCACTTCTAATTTTTCATCGAGCGTGGGTTTCACGATTGGAGAATTATTTTTTAAGAGTGATACACCATTTTTAGCAGCAATTTCTCGGGCAATCCCCTGAATACTTAAACAATCACCACGATTAGGCGTTAAATCGACTTCAATGATGTGATCGGGTAAATGTAAATAATCCTGTAAACTTTTACCTATCGGCGCATCTTCTGGTAACACCCAAATTCCACCAATGTCTTCACCTAAATTTAATTCTTTGGGCGAACAAATCATCCCTTGTGATGGAACTCCACGTAATTTTGAGAGTTTAATTTTAAAATTACCAGGTAATACCGCGCCAATTAAAGCCACCGGCACTTTGACACCTGCCGAAAAATTATGCGCGCCACAGACAATTTGCAAATTTTCTACTTCACCAATATTAACCTCACAGACGCGTAATTTATCGGCATCAGGATGGGGTGAAATCGTTTCTACCTGACCAATGACCACCTGTGAAAAATCATGACCAATGTTGATCACCTCATCCACTTCTAAACCGGCTAATGTTAATTGTTGCGATATTTCTTGTGTAGTGATAGCGGGATTAACCCATTCACGTAACCATTGCTCACTGATTTTCATGGTGATTCCTAAAATTGTTGTAAAAAGCGTTGATCATTTTCAAACATTAAACGCAAATCATCGATACCATAACGCAAGAGGGTTAAGCGATCGATGCCCATACCAAACGCAAATCCACGATATTTTTCACTATCGATATTCACAGCTTTTAATACTTCTGGATGCACCATACCGCACCCTAGCACTTCTAACCAACGCTCTGTACCCGGAATGGGTTTGCCCTGCTCATCATAATCGTAGGCTTGAATATCCACTTCAGCCGAAGGCTCAGTAAAAGGAAAAAAGGAAGGACGAAAACGAATTGTTAATTTGCGTTCAAAAAAATGTTCGAGAAAATCGATGAGGATACCTTTTAATTGCGCAAACGTTACGTGAGTATCGACGTATAAGCCTTCAAGTTGATGAAACATCGGCGTATGCGTCATATCGATATCATCGGTGCGATACACTCGTCCTGGTGCAATAATTCGCAAAGGAGGTTTACGTTGTTCCATTTGGCGAATTTGCACGCAAGAAGTGTGAGTGCGTAATAATAAATCGTGGGCATCCAAGAAAAAAGTATCTTGCATGTCACGTGCGGGGTGATTTTCGGGAAAATTTAACGCTGTAAAATTATGAAAATCGTCTTCAATTTCAGGACCCGTTATCGTTTGAAAACCCAGTTTTTCAAAAAAAGCCACCATGCGTTGGCGCGTACGTGAAATAGGATGATGATTTCCAGGTTTAAATCCGCGCCCCGGCAAGCTGACATCGATAGTTTGTTGTGCTAATGCTTGAGCTAATTGTTGCGTCTCTAAATTATTTTTTTTTTCTTGTAAAGCCTGTTGCAATGTGTGTTTTGCTTGATTGATTAATTGTCCGGCGTTGGGACGCTCACTGACTGGTAAAGAAGCAATGGATTTTAATAATTCCGTTAACTCCCCTTTTTTTCCTAAATATTGCACACGGATCTGTTCGAGTGCATTTAATTCTTGAACATGATCAACCGCAGTTAATGCCGTTGTTAAAATTGTATCTATCGAATGACTCATGAGTGGTTTCCAAAATAAAAAAAGGGAACACGCTTAAGCGTTGTTCCCTTTTATCCTCTTCATACTTGACTGTTAGGCTTTATCGCCAAGCTCAAGCTACTCAATCCTGTATTAGCTATACACTTTTTCGTAGCGTTATACTGAGCGCCTCACCTATAATCCAAGTGTTATGAGTAGACATAAAGCAAAAAATGTTGCTTAAGCAGACAACGCAGAATTAGCTTTATCTACTAAGGCTTTAAACGCTGCTTTATCATAGACAGCAATATCCGCTAAAATTTTGCGATCGATATTGATGTCGGCTTTTTTCAAACCGTCGATAAAACGACTGTAGCTCATGTCAAATTCACGCACTGCTGCATTAATTCGCACAATCCACAACGCACGGAATTGACGTTTACGCTGGCGACGATCGCGAAACGCATATTGTTCCGCTTTAATAACCGATTGTTTAGCCACTCGAAACACGCGTGAGCGTGCGCCATAATAGCCTTTCGCTTTTTTTAGCACTTTTTTATGACGGGCGTGTGCTTGTACGCCACGTTTTACTCTTGGCATCGCAACCTCTCCTATTCTTCTAACAACATACGGCGAATGCTTTTAACATCGCTTTTATTAACTTGATGCATGCCACGTAAATTACGTTTACGTTTCGTGCTCTTCTTTGTCAGAATATGATTGCGATTCGCACAGCGATATTTATAACCGCCTTTGGCAGTTTGTTTAAAACGCTTTGCTGCGCCGCGATTGGTTTTCATCTTTGGCATGGATGACTCCGCATTTATTAAATATTAATATTCGGCACAAGGTGGCTGCTTAAAAAAATTAAGCCGCTCTTTTCGGTGCTAATACCATGACGACTTGACGCCCCTCTAATTTAGGTTCTTGTTCAACAACACCATGCTCCAGTAAATCTTTACGTAAGCGTAGCATTAATTCCATACCTAAATCTTGGTGCGACATTTCGCGACCACGATATCGCAATGTTACTTTAACCTTGTCACCTCCGTTCAAAAAACGAATCAGGTTGCGTAGCTTTACCTGATAATCGCCTTCTTCAATGGTCGGACGAAATTTAATTTCTTTAACGTCAACACGCTTTTGCTTTTTCTTCGCCAGCGCTTTTTGTTTGTTTTGTTGGAATTGGTGTTTACCAAAATCCATAATCCGACACACCGGCGGCAAGGCATTGGGTGAAATTTCCACTAAATCTAAGCCCGCTTCTTCTGCAAGACGCAACGCTTCGTTTAGATTGACTACCCCAATTTGCTCACCTTCGATCCCGATCAACCGAATTTCTTTCGCGCGAATTTCATCGTTTACGCGAGATTGTTTTTGAGTGGTAATACGCCAACTCCTCCTAACAGTTAAACTAATTTTGTCCGACCACGTTGCGCTAAGTCTTGGTGCAAATGAGTCACAAACTCTTCAAGAGCCATGTTACCTAAATCTTCACCAGCACGAGAGCGCACCGTGACACGTTCGCTTGCAAGTTCTTTATCGCCGATGACCAGCAGATAAGGAATGCGTTGCAAAGTGTGCTCGCGGATCTTAAAGCCTACTTTCTCATTTCTCAAGTCTGTTTTGACTCTAAACCCACGTTTTTTTAAAATTTTTGCAATTTTTTCACAATAAGCATGCTGATTATCGGTAATCGAGAGCACTGACACTTGTGTAGGCGCTAACCAAGTCGGAAATTTACCGGCATAGTGCTCGATTAAAATTCCCATAAAACGCTCAAATGTGCCAAAAATCGCTCGATGTAACATCACAGGAATTTGACGAGAACCATCTTCAGCGACGTATTGTGCCCCTAGCCGTTCCGGTAAACAATAGTCGAGCTGCAAAGTTCCTAACTGCCAAATCCGCCCTAAAGAGTCTTTTAAAGAATATTCAATTTTAGGTCCATAAAAAGCACCTTCGCCAGGATTGAAATCAAAGGTCATGCCGGTTTCTGTTAAAGCATTGGTTAAATCGCGTTCTGCCCTATCCCAAAGATCATCAGACCCCACCCGTTTTTCAGGACGGGTAGAAAGCAAAACGATGATGTCATCAAAACCAAAATCATGGTAAACATCAACGAGTAATTGATTAAACTTAGTGACCTCTGCTTGAATTTGTTCCGGCGTACAAAAAATATGACCATCGTCTTGAATAAACCCGCGAACTCTCATAATCCCATGCAAGGCACCCGACGGTTCACAGCGATGACAATGCCCGAATTCCGATAATCGTAAGGGTAAATCGCGATAGCTTTTTAATCCTTGATTAAAAATTTGAATGTGGAAAGGGCAACTCATGGGTTTAATCGCATAATCATGATTTTCCGTTGTGGTCATAAACATATTTTCGCCGAATTTTTCCAAATGACCAGATTTTTCCCATAAAATTTTATCGGCCATAATCGGTGTGCGAACTTCTTGATAGCCGTATTCTTGGCATTTTTGCCGCATATACTCTTCTAATGCGCGATAAATGGTGAAGCCATCTGGATGCCAAAAAATTTGCCCAGGTGATTCTTCTTGGAGATGAAATAAATTTAATTCTTTACCAATTTTACGATGATCGCGTTTTTGCGCTTCTTCGATCCGCAATAAATACGCATCTAAATCTTCTTTATTTGCCCAAGCAGTGCCATAAATTCGTTGCAGCATTTCATTATTGGAATCGCCACGCCAATAGGAACCGGCATGCTTTGTTAATTTAAATGCTTTCAGTTTTCCAGTGCTTGGCACGTGTGGACCACGACACAAATCCACAAAATCACCTTGTTCGTATAAACTTAAATTTTCGTGTTCGGGGATTGCTTCAATGATATCAACTTTATATAGTTCACCTTGCGCTTTAAAAAAGGCAATAGCTTCTTCCCGGGATACGACTTTACGACTCACTGGAATATCGGCCTTTGCTAAGGCTTGCATTTTGGCTTCAATTTTTTGAATATCATCTGGTGTGAAGGAGCGTTCAAAACTAAAATCGTAATAAAAACCATCTTCAATCACCGGACCGATGGTGACTTGAGCGGTAGGATAAAGTTGTTTGACGGCATGCGCCATTAAATGCGCGCAGGAATGACGCAAGACTTCTAAGCCTTCGGGTTGTTTGGCTGTGATAATCGCCACAGTAGCATCGGTGGTGATCAGAGAATTCACATCGACCAATTCATTATTTACTTTTGCCGCCAAGGCAGCGCGCGCTAAACCTTCGCCAATCTTCTCTGCGACTGCAAGCGGCGTCACCGCGGAAGAATGATGTTGTTGACTGCCATCGGGCAGAGTGATCACCGGCATGAAAGGCTCCCTAATTTTAAATGAGACAAATATACTAACGATGTATTGGATTCTTCACAAGAGGTTTGACGAGGGGCGCTTCACACAAAGAGACTTAAGCACTAAGAAAAAAAGAGTATTTAATGATATTTGATGTAATCAGGAGGGTTAAGACATGGCTAAATCATTTAATAAATTACGTAATAAAATGTCTCCAGTAGCGAGACGACAAGCGGATAAAAAAACCAAGCAGATGCTTGCTGAAATGCCCCTGCAAGAATTGCGTCGAGCACGAGCAATGAGCCAAGAGCGATTAGCTGAAGTACTTGAAACAAAACAAGCAAATATTTCTCGTTTAGAGCGACGCACCGATATGTATATTTCAACCCTACGCAGCTATGTTCACGCAATGGGTGGAGAGCTGAGTATTATCGCGCATTTTCCTGATGGCGACGTGCAAATCAACCAATTTAAAGATCTTGATTGGCGATAAATTATAATCTCTGGACGGTTTAATAACTGCTGGGTCGTGTAGGGTTCGAACCTACGACCGATGGATTAAGAGTCCACTGCTCTACCAACTGAGCTAACGACCCATGGAATAAACATCGTACTTGCCATCCTGGCGCAACTTAGGTTTTCTTTATTACTTATCGTCCGGCCCGCGTCCCTTCGCGGGCGTTCGACCTAAGCAAAGCGGTGCTTTGCTTACCTCGCTACGCTCGGCCGGTCTCACCCAACTGAGCTAACGACCCATGGAATAAACATTTCTTTTTATAAAAGCCCTGCTATAGCAGGGCTTTTATAAAAAGAAATAGATGGGGTGAACGATGGGGCTCGAACCCACGACAACCGGGATCACAACCCGGGGCTCTACCAACTGAGCTACGTCCACCATATACATGATTATATGACGAGAAAAATGGATTGGCGCGCCCGGCAGGATTCGAACCTGCCACCCTCGGCTTAGAAGGCCGATGCTCTATCCGAATGAGCTACGGGCGCAAATTCTTGCTGCGAGGAGCGAACCTATGTGAGTTAGGTGGTCGGGGTAGAGGGATTCGAACCCCCGACATCCTGCTCCCAAAGCAGGCGCGCTACCAGACTGCGCTATACCCCGAACTTGTCCAACTCAATATAGACGCGTGATAATACAAGCGAATCCTCTGATCGTCAACAATTGTGCGCCCATTTATAAAAATTTTTTGTCACTAGCGATATTTCTGCAAACGCCTCGTAAAAATTGGTTATTGCCAAGGTGAATTGAGTATCTTATCAAAACATGACAAAATTCGTGTTTGTACTTTTAGCGATTGGTGAATATGAAAGCACAGATCCTGGATGGAAAATTATTAGCACAGCAATTGCGCAATCGCTTGAGCGAAAAAATCGCGCAATATACGCAGTATTCCGGTCGAAAACCAGGGTTAGGCGTGATATTAGTGGGCAATGATCCCGCTTCAGAAATTTACGTGCGTAATAAAAAAATTGCCTGTCTCGAAGTTGGAATTGAACCAACATTGCAGCGCTTACCCACTACGATCTCTCAACATGATTTAATGCAAGAAATTCACATCATGAACCAAAACCCCGCGATTGATGGATTTATTGTGCAAACGCCCCTACCTCGCCATCTCAATGAAAAAATTATTTTTGAACGAATTGCCGCTCATAAAGATATTGATGGCTTTCATCCGTATAATATTGGTCGGCTTGCCCTGCGCGTTCCCTTATTAAGACCGTGCACGCCATTTGGGATCATGCGGTTGTTGGATCATTATCAATTACCCGTTAAAGGCCAACACACGGTGATTGTTGGTGCGTCGAACGTTGTGGGTAGACCGATGGCACTTGAAATATTATTAGTCGGTGGCACCGTAACGGTAACCCATCGCTTTACTGAACAATTAGCTACCCACGTGGCTATGGCCGATATTTTAATCGTCGCCATTGGAAAGCGCGGCGTTATTCAAAGTGACTGGATTAAACCCGGTGCGGTGGTGATTGATGTTGGCATGAATCGCGATGAGGCGGGAAAATTATGTGGTGACGTGGAATTTGCAACAGCGGCAAATCGCGCCAGTTGGATAACGCCCGTGCCAGGTGGCGTTGGCCCGATGACGGTCTATAGCTTATTGGAAAATACGTATTTAAGTGCCAGTGAATTACACACGCCTTGATGCTGAGTTTTATCGGATTAATTTAACGCGTTGATAAAGGTTTCGAACCTGCTTGCTGAGTTGATTTTTCATTTCCAGCTTGTTTTGATGGATCAGCACTAGAAGAGTTTCCAAATAATCCCTGCTTTAATTTACCTGCAATTGAATCCGCACCTTTTGCCATTAATGCCACCACCACGGCTAATAGCACACACGGCATTTTAATAACGGTATACGGTACTGCAAGCAATAAATAAAGCGGATTTTTAGCGCTCTTTTTCCATAGCGTTTTATTAGTCTCCCATTTTTTAGTTAAATACTCCTTAGGCTCTTTTTTTAAAAAATTTAATTCGCGAAGGAGTAATACACTCATAGTGGACAGAAACGTAATAATAATAATTTTCGCTTCGGTGGAATAGAGTTTGATCATATCTCCTAAAAGAGATAAATCGTTAAAAATTCCCGCAATCGAATCTAAGGGGACTAATTGTTTTAATTTATTGAGCAGCGGCATAAAAAAATTTAAAAATAATACCGTCATTAACGCATAACCCAGTGCATTTAAAAAATGATCGAGCGCCAATTTTAAGTGTTTTTTTACGTCGTTTTCTTTCCAAGCTTTCCACAAGTGATAACACATACAACTAAAATGATACAAGGCATTGATGGCAACCATCGCCAACACGATGGCGGGCAAAACGTGCATGAGCACATAACCCGAAATGCCAATTAAGGTGGCAACGCCAATAATAAGCAATGAAATATTACCCACTAAACGCAAACCGTGAAATAATAATTTCAATATCGCTTGGCGTTTGCGTTTTGTAGTTTGGTTTTCTTGACGATATTCTTCTAAGGCAATTTCAATGGCGTCCCAATCTTCAGTAATCGCCAAGGCGGCAAACACCATTTGAAAAACAAAACCACCAATCCGCATACTTTTTGAAGCCATAACATTCCAAAATCCCTTATCCAATTGCGGATGCGGGACGATTTGATTGGGCACGGCTTGCAAATTTTGGGTGGCAGTAGCTAAATTAGTCGATAAATAGCCGGCCGTGCTTAAGGCAAAACTTGAAGAGATTGTCGTTGACTCTGTCGTGTTTGATTCTGTGGACATGCTATTCTCGCTATTTTTATCAATGTCTGTGCAATTACCAGCATCAGGAAGACGTCCAGTTTAAACCGATTTGTTCAGCAATGCAAAATAGCGCCCGTTGCGTGATTTAAATGTGTTTAAATTATTGTCGACGCCAAACGGTATTGCCCGATTGATCTTCTAAGATCACACCTTGCGCTAGTAAATGATCGCGAATTTCATCGGCTTTTGCCCAATTTTTTTCTTGTCGCGCCAATTGCCGCAGTTGAATTTGCGTTTCAATATACGCCGTATCCAATACTTCACCTTGCACATCACTTTGCAAAAATAATTCTGCATCGGTTTGTAATAAGCCAATAATTCCAGCTAGCTGTTTAAGAATGCTTGCCAAATGATGCGCTAATTTTAGATCGTGTTCACGCGCCCGATTTATTTCATGAGCTAAATTAAATAAAACAGCGAGCGCTTCTGGCGTATTAAAATCATCATTCATCGCCTCAAAAAATCGCTGATAATATTCTGAGGAAGGATCCGCAAGCGGTTGATTGATGGTTAATCCTCGTAATGCCGTATATAAACGATTTAAACTGGCTCGCGCATGGTTTAAATTTTCAGTGGAATAATTAATTTGACTGCGATAATGACTGGCTAATAAAAAATAACGCACGACTTCAGGATGATAATGCTTTAATACTTCACGGATAGTAAAAAAATTACCGAGTGATTTTGACATTTTTTCATTATTGACTTGCACAAATCCGAGATGCATCCACACATCCGCAAAGGGTTCTCCTGTGGCTCCCACCGATTGGGCAATTTCATTTTCATGATGAGGAAATAATAAATCAAAGCCACCACCATGAATATCAAAATGATTGCCTAAACATTGCGTGGACATCGCCGAGCATTCAATGTGCCAACCCGGTCTACCCAAACCCCAGGGCGATCCAAAGGCCGGTTCAGAGGGTTTAGCACTTTTCCATAACACAAAATCCAAAGGATCTTCTTTGGCCTCAGTAATTTCTACTCGCGCACCGGCACGCAAACTTTCCAGATCGCGACGCGATAATTTGCCATAGTCTTTAAAGGCGCGCACGCGATAAAACACATCGTTATTTGGCGCTTGATAGGCTAAACCGTGTTGAATTAAACGTTCAATCATGGCAATAATTTCGCTGATATAAGCCGTAGCACGCGGTTCAACATCGGGCGGCAATACCCCAAGAGCTTCTGCATCTTCATGCAACGCTTCGATAAAACGCGAGGTGAGGGTTTGATAAGGTTCTTGATTATCGTTGGCGCGCTGAATGATTTTATCGTCGATATCGGTAATATTGCAGACATGAGTGACGTCATAACCCACGGCACGCAAATAGCGAGCAATCATATCGAAAGCTACCAGTAACCGCGCATGTCCTAAATGACAATAATCATAAACCGTGATCCCACACACATAAAGCCCGACTTTCCCAGGCTCGCGGGGAATAAATTCTTCTTTGGTTTGGGTTAAGCTGTTATAAATTTTCAACACAAAACAATCCTCATCTTCTAGGCCACGAACGCTAAAAATATGAGCGACATCATAACCAAATGACATCGACTTGCCTACTGTTTCGGCTTAATGTTTTGAATTTAAGGAATGCGTATAATAAAATAGCATAAGCGTTTTCAGCACAGTGAATGTTTTCAGTTATGGCCACGTATTTTATTTCGGATTTGCATTTGGATGAATCTCGTCCTGAGATCACGGAGTTATTTTTGCATTTTTTAACGCATCGCTTGCTAGATGCAGATGCTTTATACATTTTGGGCGATTTATTCGAAGTGTGGATCGGCGATGACGAACAAACCTCCTTGCAACAAGTGATTGCAAAAGCCTTAAAAAAATTAACCATTCCGGTCTTTTTTATTCATGGTAATCGCGATTTTTTAATGGGTAAGCGCTATGCTAAACAAGCGGGACTCACCTTACTTCCCGATCCGGCGTGCGTGACGATTTATGGTAAAAAAATTCTGCTCATGCATGGTGATTTACTGTGCACGAATGATATTGCGTATCAACGCTTTCGTCGCAAAGTACGCAACCCTCTTATTCAATGGTTTTTTTTGCGAACAAGCTTGCGCTATCGTTTAAAAATAGCTAAACATTATCGCGAAGGTTCGAAAGCGCATACGGCAACAAAAACCTTAGAAATTATGGATGTGACACCACAGACGGTAATCGACTACCTCCAACGTTATCAAGTCACTTTACTGATTCATGGCCACACTCACAGACCGGCTATTCATTCCATTGCATTAGCGGGCACAGAAGCTCAACGCATTGTCCTTGCAGATTGGCATCAACGAGGTCAAGCTATCGTTCTTTATCCCGACCATTCAGTTGAAAATCAATCGGTTGAAGTTTGTACTCCAAATACGTTTGAGAAAATAGCAAAAGTCAGCACTCCAGAAGTGTAATATTGCTGTTAGCACAAATCGCGATTATCTTACAGGCTTGAAATACAAGATTCGTTATACTGTATTTCCATTTTTTAGGAGAATATTTATGGAATTCGCCAGCATAACAAAAAGTCGCCAACTTGCCGATAAAATCAATGCTCAACTTAAATCCACCATCCGCATCGTCACCACCGATGGCGCGCATCAAACCACGCAAGAATTAATGAACGTTACCCGATCGGATTTAAGCAATTTACCGCAAAATTGTGCCATTAAGTTTTCGCATGAAGGTTTAGAAATCGCGACTCATCACGATAGTACCCGATTAATTTCTGCCAATTCCTCCACGTTTAATATTTCATTATCCTTAGCGCTTGAATATTTATCACTCCAACTCACCACCATTATGGCTAAACTGGATCAAGCCAAATCCATCAACATCACCACGTTAAGCGAAGCGATTGCTGAGCTTAAAGCTCAATATTTAGCATTAGGATTAAGTCCACAACAACATGATTACGTACTCCACCATATCCCCGAACGCATTGCGCAATTAGAAGATTTGTTAAATGATCTTTCTGCCTATAATGCTATGCAAAATCCAGAACTCAATTAAGGCTTGTTTTGCTGTGTGACGTTCCAAATAAACCAGATAGTTAAGTTAGCAAAGGGCGTCCTGAATGAAAACGAAACACTTCTTCGGGTGCAAGAATAATATTATTTTCAATGTGACGAAAATAATCCAGCCGTTCGCTAATGTCGTCTTGACTTAAACGTTGCGCAAAATTTAAATACAATTGATAATGACGAGCTTCTGAGGCAAGTAATGAGGCGTAAAAATCCTGCATTTCCCCTTGCAAATGTGGCACTAATAACGCAAATCGCTCACACGAACGCGCTTCAATAAAAGCACTGACGATTAATAAATCAATTAAACGCTTGGGTTCAAACGTGGCCACTGGAGCACGCAATTTTTCGGCGTAATGCCCAGGCGGTAAATGATCAAAACGTATCCCCAGTTTTGTCATTAAACTTAATACCTTTTCAAAATGGCGGAGTTCTTCGCGGGCAAGGCGAGATAATTGTTGTAATAAATCAGGATATTGCACATAACGAAACATCAAATTGAGCGCGGTTGAGGCCGCTTTTTTTTCGCAATGCGCGTGATCGATTAATAAAAGGGTTTTATTGTCTAAAGCGAGCATCACCCACTCGTGCGGTGTGCTGGCGCCTAAAAATTGCTGTATCTCAGACAGTATTGTTTGCATGATCAAAACTTCATCGTGGGTATAGCTGGCATCAAGTGCGTGATCGTATTATACTTAAACACTCAATAGCAACGTTTAATTCTTAAAGGGCGCTATGTCTTATACTTATAACGACCTAAAAAATAGCGATAATAAACTCGCGGTATTATTGCATCGCTTAAGCTATCCCGAAAAAGAAAGCCGTGATTATTGGGAGCGCTGGGCGCGTCAGCCGTTGCATGAATTGGTACTAAAAATTATTCGCGGATTGGGTGACTATCGCCAGCGTATTCTTCGTTTACACCACGAACAAGATTATATTCGCCGTCAATATGAAGAATTAGCCGATGCCAAGGTGGTAGAAGAAGATCGTCTTAAAATCCAATCCTTTTTACACGAAGAATATCGCAATTTATTAAAAATGGAACGCGAAATTCTCGATCAACAACACCACTTTCTTCAACAACAAGAAACGCTGGTTAAAGAGCGAATCAAAAATATCGACAATGAAAACCAAAAACGTTGGAAAATCTTTTATAAAGAACAAATGAAATTTATTACGCAAGAAATGAAAAAGCTTGGCTTAGTGAAAGAATGGCAAACCATCATCAAAGAGGTAGAAAAATAATGAACCTATCCATAGCAAAACTTTATGCGCGAATTGCCACCCTCCCTGATGAAAAAATACCAGCACTCCTCGATGCTCTCAAAACTAAAGAAAAAGCATTTAACATCACTCTAGAAGATCCTAAAACGTTAATGACGATCGCCAAAGCCTTGCATCAAGAATTACGCCATACCTCAGAATCTAAAGCGCGTCTTTCCTTCGAATATAGCCCAATGATGGCAACAAGAGTATTAAACTCTCCGCAAAATCTCCCAGAACACCGCATGGTGCAAAAAGAAGAATTTTTAGAACGAGTTCAGGATAAAGTTCAACACATTAAACAAACGCCAGTTACCAGCGAAACCGATAAAGCGGCACTCAGACAAACCCTTGATGAATTCCGTTCAAAAGTTGGCTTAGGTTCAAGCAGTGGTGGAAGCACATAATAAATCACATGACCTATTGTTTTTTTGGCGTATAAACTGCGCACCTATACTCAAAAATCGACACTTTCTGGATCTAAAAATAAACTCATATCCGTTCTGATACTCTCACTTACAACAACGATGTTTTGGAGGTGAGGCAGAAACGTTAGCAGATTCTTGAGAAAACTCAATTTTAGTTTTAGATTGCTGTGGCGGTGTTAACTCTTTTTGGCATACCACCGTAAAAATCTGCTTAAATGCTGCGTCTAGTCCTGAATTGGTTTCCGCACTGACTAAAAAAATGTGATTTTCATGAAACGGATTGGTTAAATTCGCCGCGATTTCTTGATAAAGATAATCCAAATTACAATTTTCTCGCTTTAAATTGGGACACAAGTCACTTTTATTAATCAATAAAAATATATCGATCTCCTGAGAAATACGGGCATTATTCAAGGTGCGAAATTGACGTGCTAATTGATCATCTAAATATTTCTGCAAATAGTCTTTATTAGCACAATGTTTATTTAAAGACACCACGATGATAATCGCATTGGCTTGCCTAAAATAGGTCGGCAACAGCAAGGCAAAGCGTTCTTGACCTGCGGTATCCCATAAATTGACCGCATAAGTTTTTTCATTCAAGCGAAACGGATAATGTTTCAAATCGCCGCCAATTGTCGCTGAATTATGACGAATACTGCAACTGTTATCGATAAGACGATTCAATAAAGAAGTTTTTCCTACTTCTGAATCTCCTACCAGGCAAATTTTTCGCGGATTTTCATGCAGCTGACTAAACATAACTCATATCTACGAGATCGTAGCTTATCAATTAAAACACGCTCATCGTAGGTAATTTTTGAAGGTAATGAAATACCCTGATTTTGTTTTTTACCCTAGAAAGGATTAGTGGTAGCGATATTGATATATATCTAACGCACTTCAAGATGCGGTGAGCATCTTGAAGTGCCACTCTACGATTAGTGTCAACCATCCCCCACCTTATGGTGTAACAACGTTTGGAGTATTGGGCGCTGATGGCTTTGTGGGATTAAGTTTAGTGGCTGCATCATCAATTTGCTGATCGGATTTTTTCGCTGGCGTTTCCGTGTCATCGTCGTTGGTTTGAGGTTGTAAATATTTTTGCATTGATGCAGGAATTAAATCGTGGATCCATTTCACTAACCACGTAAATTGACTCGGTAATTGTGCTTTACTATACCAAGTTTGTTGGGTGATTGGCGTTAAATTAACAAATAATAAAACAATAGCCACCACTAAAATCCCGCGAACAAAACCAAAAATTAATCCCATAATGCGATCGGTTCCACCCAGTCCGGTTTTATGAACGGCTGTCGAAATAATAAAATTAATTAACCCGCCGACAATTAATACGGCGACAAAAATACCGGCAAAAGCCAATGCTTCACGCAGAGAAGGATTTTTAACGTGATCGCCAATCCAATCGGTGGCAATGTGATTAGAAAATTGAAATGCTAACCAAAACGCTAAAATCCACACTACTAATGATAAACCTTCACGCACAAAACCGCGGAATATGCCGACTAAGGTGGATAAACCAATTAATCCGATAATTGACCAATCTACCCAATTAAATGCCATGATATCCACTGAATGTCTCCTTGCGTTCGCCGTTACGTGTAATGAATTTAATGACCTCTCCCGCCGTAATAAATGAACCGAATACGATAATCGTTCCTGAAGAGCGGCACGCACCTTGATAGGCGCTGGTCACGCTATTATAAACAACAATATTTCTGACACCTAGATCTATTAATAAATTCTCTAATTCGCCAACATCGATCCCTCGATCAGTCCCTAACGGGGCAATATGCCAGTCGTGGATCAAGGGAATAAGCGGTTGCACACACTCTGCTACCGCTTTATCTTTAGCAATAGCCAACACGGCATTTGCCGGTAAAAACGCTTGAATTTCATTCGCTAAAGACGCACAGGCTTGTGGATTATGCGCGACATCGATTAACGTTGGCTGAGGCTTAGCATAAAACTCTAAACGCCCACGCAATTGAATGTGCTCGAGGGCACGATGGGCAAGCAGAGGCAGTTGTTGTGGAAATAATACATCAAACGCCATGAATGCCGTAGCCGCATTATTTAATTTAATCTTAGGCAAACTCAAATGACTGAGTTGAATATGGTGATTACCCCACTCCCAATAATCAGTGCCGCGTGAAAAATAATAATCTCTCTGAATTTGATATAATGCTAAATTTAATTCATGACATTTTTTTTCTACCTGCGCTGGCAAATCGATTTCACCGCACACTAGAGGTTTATGCGCGCGCCCAATACCAATTTTTTCTAAACCGATGGCTTGACGCGTATTGCCTAAAATAGCTTGATGATCGAGCGCGATATTCGTTAACACCGCCACATCGGCATCGATAATATTACACGCATCTAAACGTCCACCAACGCCTACCTCTAAAACTATCACGTCCAACGACTGGGTTTGAAAAATCATTAATGCGGCAATGGTCACGGCATCAAATAGCGAGGGGGCTAAGTCCAATTCGTCAATCTTAGCAAAGGCCGTTAAAATAGTGCTTAATTCAATGGGAGTTTGATTAATACGAATGCGTTCGTTAAATTCGAGCAAATGTGGGGAGGTTAAACTTCCCACTCGTAACCCCGCACTCACACACAAACTTTCTAATAATGCGACTACACTACCTTTGCCATTGGTGCCAGTGACGGTAATAATTTTGGCCGTTTGTTCTAAGACATTAAAGGCGTCAACAAAGGGATCTAAACGCGATAAAGGTTGATTTAATGTGGTGTGTGTAGACCACTTGTGGTAATAATCGTTTAATTCAAGCAACGGTTTCATGTGACGCGTTAATCACTTGGTAAAAACAGAGTTTTCGTACGATTTCTGCAATTTTAGCACGCATCATTGTGCGATCAACGATCATGTCGATAGCACCATGCTCGAGTAAAAACTCACTACGCTGAAAACCCTCGGGTAAGGTTTGGCGAACGGTTTGTTCAATCACACGGGGACCTGCAAAGCCAATTAATGCTTTAGGTTCAGCAATAATAATATCGCCCAACATCGCCAGACTTGCCGATACGCCACCCATCGTCGGATCGGTTAATACGGAAATAAACGGAATGCCTTTTTTTTGTAACCGTTTTAAAATGGCTGCGGTTTTAGCCATTTGCATTAATGAAATGAGCGCTTCTTGCATGCGAGCGCCGCCACTGGCGGAAAAACACACCAATGGTGTGCGATTATCCAAACAATATTGCGCAGCTTGCACGAATTTTTCGCCGACTACTGCCCCCATCGATCCACCGATAAACGCATATTCAAACGCACAAGCGACCATCGGCTGACTTTCCAACAAGCCACGCATGACGACTAAGGCATCTTTTTCGCCGGTTTGTTTTTGCGCTTGCGAGAGTCTATCTTTATATTTTTTGGAATCTTTAAATTTTAATTTATCGATAGGTTCCACGTGTGCGGCAATTTCCTGATGAGTATTTTCATCTAAAAATAATTGCAATCGCGAACGGGCGCTGATGGGCAGGTGATGATTACACTTAGGGCAGACGCTAAAATTGCGTTCCAATTCGGCGCGATAGAGTATGGCATCGCATTGGGGACATTTCGTCCATAAGCCTTCCGGTACGCCTTTTTTTTGGGTGGCATCGGTGCGAATTCTAGAAGGAATTAATTTTTGAAACCAACTCATAATACCCTGGATCATCAATAACAAAGGCGCATTATAATCGAGTCTTTCAAGATAATAAACCTTCTTATTTCATGCGATTATCGACAGTCTTGCACCACCTCGATATACTGTTTTTTATTTGAGGCAGTTAAGGATTAATCATGAGCACTATCCAGTATCAAAGTGGCTTTCACAATCATTTTGCCAGCGAAGCACTCAAGGACGCTTTACCCCGTCAACAAAATAATCCGCAACAAGTACCCCTGGGACTGTATGCGGAACAATTAAGTGGTAGTGCTTTTACCCAAGCTTATCGAGAAAATTTTCGCACCTGGTTTTATCGTCTATTACCTTCTGTGGCGCAAGGGGAATTTAAATCCTTAGCTCATCCTCGATTAATTCCATCGCCATTTAATCACGAAGCCACCCCTAATCCTTTACGTTGGCAACCCCTACCTTATCCAGAAGAGCCGACGGATTTTTTAATGAGTCTCACGACTTATGCCGGCTGTGGTTCTGCGCACGCACGCAGTGGTGCCGCTATTCATTTATACAGTGCCACTGCCAATATGGAAAATACTTATTTTTATAATTCCGACGGCGAATTATTAATCGTACCGCAAGAAGGTTCATTACTCTTAAAAACCGAATGTGGCGATTTAAGCATTGCCCCCAGTGACATTGCGCTTATTCCACGAGGATTAAAATTTCAAGTCGATTTAATTGATAAAAAAGCACGTGGCTATGTGTTAGAAAATTTTGGTTTACCCTTTACCTTACCAGAGCCTGGGGTGATTGGTCCTAATGCCTTAGCCCAGGCACGTTTTTTTCAAGCACCCACGGCGCGTTATGAAAAAAAACACGGAAAATTTACGCTCATCACTAAATTTCAAGAACATTTATTCAGCGCAGAGATTGATCATAGTCCATTAGATGTGGTGGCTTGGCATGGCAATTTGGTTCCTTATAAATATGATCTTCGCAGTTTTTGCCCGATTAATTCAGTGCGATTTGATCATGTCGATCCTTCCATTGCCACCGTGTTAACATCACCGTCCTCTCACCCAGGCATTGCCAACATTGATTTTGTGATTTTTCCAGAACGTTGGCTCACTATGGAACATACCATGCGATTACCGTATTTTCATCGCAATATTATGAGTGAATTTATGGGATTAATTACCGGCCATTACGATGCCAAACACGGGGGATTTGTACCCGGTGGAGCGAGTCTCCATAATTGCATGACACCGCATGGGCCCGATCAATCTTCTTATGAACACGCCATTACCGCCGCATTAAAACCGCAATATTATCAGCATACCTTAGCATTTATGTTTGAAAGTCAAAGTGTGTGGGTGCCAACACCTCTGGCTTTGGAGGCCTCCCATCGCGATAAAAATTATCAAACGTGTTGGCAAGGATTTAAAAGTACAACAAATGTTGGGTAAATCAATAATAGGTCATGTTTAGTTTAAATCATAGTAAACGGAATTTTGTATAGAGTGGTAAGTGATCGGATAATTTATACCAAGGTGCTTCATCTAAAGTTGCAGCTTCGAGTACGGTGAGTCCGCGATAATACACGCGATCTAAAGCAAATAATGGAAATACCGCGGGAAAGGTTTTGGCGTGTTTACCTAAGCATTGAAAATGAGCTTCTTGTAAATTTAAGGTTTCGTCGAAATAGGCGCGTATTGATCCTTTTAAATCATTCGAGTCGCCAGCAATAATTAACGGCGCATCTAGGGGTACGTGCGAATGTATACGCTCACTTAAAATTTGGATTTGTTGTTTGCGCGCTTTTTCGCGCAAGCCTAAATGAAAGCAAATCACGTGAATAGGCAAAGGATAATGTGGGATTTGAATAACACCGTGTAACAAACTGCGACTGAATTTTTTATTATTAACAAGATTAATATTTTCCCAGGACGTAAAAGGATATTTACTTAATATTGCATTCCCATGATGACCTGTTTGATAAATCGCATTTTTGGCATAAGCATAATGCGGCCACAGTTTATCGGCTAAATATTCAAACTGTGACTCCATTGGCCAATTTTCAATATTCGCTTGATGTTTTTGATGCTCGCCTTGCACTTCTTGTAAAAATACCACATCACAATTTAATTCATGCAAGGCATTGCGCATGCTTTGCAAATTAAATTGCCGAGCAATAAATCCAAAACCTTTATGAATATTAAAAGTGACGATAGTCAGTGATTTTTCCTGTGGCATGGTGTATGAATTAAAGTCTTTGGTAAATTGACTATATCATACTCCCTCCTAAAGAGGGAGTTTTTAACGAAATGACGCGGGCAAGCCATTCGTTATCAAAAGTCTATACACCTAAAGATTGTAAAATAAATGTTGTGGAATTTTTGATGGCAACTGGAATATTCTGCGGTATATCCATCTCGCGAATGAGGGCGGAATTTTTTTCATGTTTCATCGCCAGCATTAATTCTTCACGAGAAATAATCGTTTGATGTGAATATAAAGTATAATGAATAACGGTTTCATACTGAATTTCACGGATCAAAATAAATTCTTCTATTCTATGAATGTGATTACCAAGCTCGGTCGCTGTGGAATAATAGTGAGAAAATTGCTGACAAAATTCTTCTAATATTTTTAAAAATGAATTTTTTTGGCGCGTTGCTGTTGTGGTATTTTGATTATTTTCGGCAATTTCTAATAATATTTTATACATGTTAATGTTACCTGGGTGTTTTTTTTATTAGTGTGACACAAGTCCTTTATCCATAACGAGCGCTCTCGCCACTGAATAACGTACGCGTGCTTGCAGAATTTTTGTGAGAAAAAGTTAATTACCTCAGTCGCAAAATCGCCATGAATAAATTTTAAGCACAAATTGTCGTTGATTAACTCACGTAATTTATTGTATTTTTTTATCACTTACGCTAATCTTTGCCCATTCTTGAACCGAAAATGACGATGGGAAATCTTCATGACCACGCTACAAACCATTATCGAAACCGCCTTTGCACAACGCCAGCAACTCACTCCTCAGCACTGTGATTTAGAATTAATGCAATCCATTTTGCAAGTCATCGCGCAATTGGATTCTGGCGAATTACGCATCGCGGAAAAAATTGACGGTCAATGGCGAGTGCATGAATGGTTAAAAAAAGCGGTATTACTGTATTTTAAAGTCATGAACAATGACATTTATCGTCTCGGAGATCTGCAATGTTTTGATAAAGTCCCACTTAAATTCCAACATTACGATCAACAACGATTTAACGCAGAAAAAATTCGGGTGGTACCTCATGCTGTCGTACGTCATGGTGCATTTGTGGGGAATCATACCGTACTCATGCCGAGTTATATTAATATCGGGGCTTACGTCGATAGCGGTTGCATGATTGATACCTGGGCGACAGTAGGCTCATGTGCGCAAATCGGTAAAAATGTTCATTTATCGGGAGGTGCAGGTATTGGTGGCGTCTTAGAACCCCTGCAAGCCAATCCCACCATCATTGAAGATAACGTCTTTATTGGCGCACGCAGTGAAATTGTGGAAGGTGTCATTGTGGAAGAAAATAGTGTGATTGCCATGGGTACGTTTATTGGTCAAAGCACCCGCATTTACGATCGCGCCACGGGCGAGACGTATTTTGGTCGAGTACCTGCCGGCAGTGTAGTGGTTCCAGGCAGTTTACCGGCAAAAAATGGCGCGTATTCATTGAATTGCGCTATTATTGTTAAAACAGTCGATGAACAAACCCGCCGAAAAACCGCCATTAATGAATTGTTACGCGGTTATGATTAGTCGCGAAAATTATTAAATTGCAATGGCAATAAAAATTCAGTTTTTTTAATAAGAGCAATGGTTGCTTGTAAATCATCGCGATTTTTGCCAGTTACCCGCACCTGCTCACCCTGAACACTGGCTTGCACTTTGATTTTACTGTCTTTAATGACCTTGATAATTTTTTTAGCCACCTCTCGATCAATACCTTGGCGTACCGTGATTTCTTGACGCGCTTCATTTAAACTGATTTTTATTTCTTTGGCCTCTAATGCCGTGATATCAATTCCGCGTTTCGTTAATTTTAATTTTAAAATATCATCCATTTGTTTAAGTTGAAAATCATTTTCCGCCTTAAGCCAAATGGTATTTTCAGTCAGTTCAAAGGTGGCATTCACGCCCTTAAAATCAAAACGATTGGTGATTTCCCGATTCGCTTGATCGAGCGCATTACTTAATTCATGTTTATCCACTTCAGAAACAATATCAAATGATGGCATAGCTTTTCCTAAATGACGTTTTTGATCTATGATGTGCTTTTAATGCGAAGTCGAGTAAGCTAAGCCCTCACCACGCAACCCAGTAGGAAATATTATGAGTGCGACCCTGGAATTATTGCAACAATTAATTCGCATCGATTCGATTACCCCTCACGATAAAGGCTGCCAACTTATTTTAGCCGAACGCTTACGTCAATTAAATTTCACCGTAGAATCTTTAAAATTTAATGAGGTCGATAATTTATGGGCGACTCAAGGTGAGAATGGTCGCTTGTTGGTATTTGTTGGCCACACCGATGTCGTACCCCCAGGACCACTTGAAAAGTGGACCTATCCACCCTTTACGCCAACCCTCGCGGATGGCAAACTTTATGGAAGAGGCAGTGCCGATATGAAAAGTGGTATCGCGGCGTTTATCACTGCTCTCGAGCGCTACCTGCGCCAACATCCTCATCATCACGGACGCATTGGCGTATTGATAACGAGCGATGAAGAAGGTCCCAGCATCGATGGCGTAAAGCGTGTCGCTCATTATTTAGCACAACGTAAAATACATATTGACTATTGTTTAGTTGGCGAAGCCACCTGCGAAGATTACTTAGGCGACACCATTAAAATCGGTCGACGTGGCACGTTATCGGCAACCCTCACCATTCACGGCAAACAAGGCCATGTGGCCTACCCTTCACGCGCACTCAACCCCATTCACCAAGCGAGTTCCTGGCTTGCGGAATTATGTGGAAAAAAATGGGACGATGGCTTTAAAGCATTTCCCCCCACCAGTTTTCAAATCTCCAATATTCATGCGGGTACCGGTGCGAATAATATTATCCCAGGAGAGTTAATGATTACGTTTAATTTTCGTTTTTCACCGGCTTTTACTCATTTAGAGTTACAGCAAATAGTCGAATCACTGTTACAACGTCATCAATTAAATTATGACATTGAATGGCATTTGGGAGGAGAGCCGTATTTTACGGAAGCGGGCAATTTGATCATGCAGGCAACCACGGCGATTCAGTCTGTCTTAAACATCACCCCTACGCTTTCAACTACGGGCGGCACCTCCGATGGGCGTTTTATTGCGCCACTGGGCGCGGAAGTGATTGAGTTTGGCCCGATTAATCACAGTATTCATCAAATCGATGAGCATGTGAAAGTGGATGATCTAGAACGTTTAAGCACGGTCTATGAAACTATTCTGCAACGTTTATTTTCGTGATCCTTCCCAAGCTTATTTTACGGTCATCCCTGGAATTCAGGGGATGACCGTTTAATAACTGCTGAACGTATCTGTCTTATCGGTGTGGTGGAGGTGGCGGACTCACGTAGGTAGTTGAGCTCGATCCTGAACGCGGGGGTGGCGGTGGACTGACGTAAGTGGTAGAACTTGAACGCGACGGTGGCGGTGGGCTTACGTAAGTAGTAGAACTTGAGCGAGACGGCGGTGGCGGACTCACATACGTCGTTGAACTCGAATATGACCGAGGCGGTGGCGGCGGACTCACATAAGTCGTCGAACTCGAATACGACCGAGGTGGTGGAGGACTGACGTAAACCGTCGAGCTTGAATATTCACGATGCCGGTGCCAATGTCGAGGGATAACATAAGTCACCGATGAAGAATAATAGGGCGGCGGCGGGCTGATATACGTGGTGGTAGTACTGTAGCTATCGGGAAAATCATAGCTATCGAGATCACATCCTGCTAGTAATAAAGTGCCCAAAGTCACTAATAAAGCTAACCCAATTTTCATAATTAGTTTTTCCTTAGGTTATTGTTTTTTCAAGTGTGGAGGTAATGCGCTAACATAATGTTGCGTCACACCAACCATAGCACCATTGGCCGCATTGCAAGTGACGTTTGTGACATATTGATTGTTATCAATTAAGATGTTAACTGTCGCAAAAGCTATCCCGCCTTGAGTACAAATATCATGATCAAAAAAGCAATAAGCATTAGGTTGATAAGAATTATCACATAAAACAACACGAAGACTGTCTAATTGTGTGTTGAGATCGGTAGAATAAGGCGACTGATTTGGATACGCCGGATCTGCAGGAAGCTTAACAGGAGAAAATCCCGTAACATTTGCACTAATATCGTCATAGGGCGTGTTATTAACAATCTTCAACGGGCCAATATTATTCGTCGCCGCAAAACTACTTGCAGAAATTAACACACTGCACACGACACCTAATTTTAATATCAATTTTTTCATGGTTTTTCCTCGTTAATGAGTTGAGTATATTCAGACGTATCATACTGAAGTGCGAGATTAACCTGTTAGTACTTTTTTGTAAAAGTTTGGTGCGTATTTGTGAAACACTGTAACGAAATGATTACAACGCCACGAAGAGGCGAACATTTTCATTTTGCTTTGACAAAACACCACAAAAAGTTTGCAAAATGACGTAAAAACCGCTACATTCTCATCCCTCTCGCCAGCGAATGATGACATTCTTTATTTTCGAGTGTCATCCTTGGTGGCGAGTGGTCCCCGTGCAATGTTAACTTGCAAACCCCGCCAGGCCCGGAAGGGAGCAACGGTAGTGAGCTTAACCTGTGCAATGGTGTGGCTACTCGTTACTTTTTATTTTCAAGCGGAACGTTTTCATGAGTTACCGAGTTTTAGCGCGCAAATGGCGACCCCACGATTTTACTAGCTTAGTTGGGCAACACCATGTCACCCAGGCCTTAATCAATGCGCTTACCACCCAACAATTGCATCACGCTTATTTATTTTCAGGTACACGTGGCGTGGGTAAAACGACTCTCGCACGCATTCTTGCTAAATGTTTGAATTGTGAAACCGGCATCACCGCTACCCCCTGCAATGAGTGTAAAACGTGTCTAGAAATTAATGAAGGTCGATATATCGATTTAATCGAAGTCGATGCGGCATCACGCACCAAAGTTGAAGATACCCGCGAATTATTAGAAAATGTCCAATATTTACCAAGCCGTGGCCGCTTCAAAATTTATTTAATCGATGAAGTCCACATGCTCTCACAACACAGCTTTAATGCTTTATTAAAAACCCTAGAAGAACCTCCAGAACACGTTAAATTTTTATTAGCCACCACCGATCCCGAAAAAATTCCTATCACCGTATTATCACGTTGTTTGCAATTTAATTTAAAACCGCTGACTCCAGCAGAAATTAGCCAACAATTAGAATTTATTTTACACGCCGAACACATTGCCTATGAAGCAGAAGCCTTAACCTATTTAAGCCAGCGCGCAGAAGGCAGTTTACGCGATGCTTTGAGCCTGTTAGATCAAGCTATCGCCTACGGCAATGGCCAACTCACCACACCGTTAGTTACCGATATGCTGGGTATGTTAGTACGGGAAAATGTCGATGCCATCCTGCAAGCGATTATCGACAATCAACCGGCTGAATTAATGGCACTTAGCGATGCAATTTATCAACTCAATGGTAATTATAAAACGGCACTCACGCAACTGCTTGAATTGTTGCATCAAATCGCGCTTAAACAAGCTGTGAAAAATTATCAACCCATTAATGTTTTATCCACCAAGCTCGCAGCATTTGCTGCAACCATTTCACCATCCGATCTTCAACTTTATTATGAAATCCTAACGCTTTGCCAACAACATTTTAGTTTGGCACCCACCCCTAAAATTGCGTTTGAAATGGCATTATTACGTTTATTGCAATTTCGCCCCGCCCCACAAATTACTCATCGTCCTACACCAGAAACTGCTGTCACTGAACCCCATATCTCATCCACAGCAACAATAAAAAATTCCCTGCCCTCCTCCGTGGCTACGAATTTAGCGGATCATTGGCGCGCGCTTATTCCTCAACTTAACCTACGTGGCCCATTATTAGCATTAGCCCAGCATTGCGAATTTGTTCAGCAAGATAATCATCATTGGAAATTTCATTTGGATAAGACTCAAAAAATTTTATTAACCAGTAAGCAACAACAACGCTTGCAAGAAATATTAACAGAGCATTTGCAACAAAAAATTAGCATTTCAATTACCTGTGAGCAAGCAGCGCCGAAATCTCCGGCGAATCAACAACAGCAAGAACGTCATCAGCATCTGAAAAGCGCGACTGAATCTTTACAAAACAATCCTAACTTGCAACATTTTATCCAAGAATTCGATGCAAAAATACTGCCAGACTCTATAAAAATTGCTGAAGAAACGCTACAATAATTTTTTTATTCTTAAAACAGTCAAGAGGTCAACCTTATAATGAAACCTGATATCAAACAACTCATGGAACAAGCGCAGAAAATGCAGCAGAACATGCAAAAAGCGCAACAAGAATTAGCGGCTATGCTCATCACCGGTCAAGCGGGCGGTGGTTTAGTGAAAGTGGTGATGAATGGTCGTCACGAAGCCAAATCGTGTCACATTGATTATAGTTTAATGGATGATGATAAAGACGTATTAGAAGATTTAATTGTTGCCGCCATCAACGATGCCGTCAATCAAATCGAAAAACGTTCACAAGAAAAAATTGTCGATCTGACTTCTGGATTAGAATTACCCGCGGAATTCAAAATCCCTGGGGCGGATGATTCTGGTCGCGATAATTAAGCGTGAATTTCAGTCCCTTACTCGACGAATTCATTACTGCGTTGCGCTGCTTACCTGGGGTTGGCCCAAAATCAGCGCAACGCATCGCGTTTTCGTTATTGCAACAGCATAAAGAACAAGGGTTGCAACTCGCCCACATCATGCAACGCGCCTTAAACACCATTCAACATTGTCAACAATGCCGCACTTTTTCAGAAAAACCGCTCTGCGATTTATGCACTAACCCCAAACGTCAAGCCGATATTTTATGTATTGTCGAGTCACCTATCGATATTCTGATGTTTGAGCAAACCTCGCAATTTCACGGACACTATTTTGTCTTGTTAGGTCATTTATCCCCTCTCGATGGTATTGGTCCTGCCGATTTAGGCATCGACGTATTATTACCACGCTTGCAATCCAACACGTTAAGCGAAATTATTATTGCCACCAATCCCACCGTGGAAGGCGAAGCCACTGCGCATTATCTTTTGCAAGTAATACGCCCGTTTCACATTAAAACTTCTCGCCTGGCTCACGGTGTGCCAATGGGGGGAGAATTAGAATATATCGATAACTACACCTTAACCCACGCCTTGCTGGCGCGCAAAGAAATGGTTTAAGCGCGATTCTAAACGTTATGTTAAAGAGGTGGAATGTGTGTCAAAAATTATCGTGGATCAATCGGTATTAAGCAGCGACAGCAGCAAGCGAATTGCAAATCAATGAATTTCGATCTTCATCACCCATTGAAATTGAATTTCCTGTAAAATAACAATTATTCGGTAATTTCCCACTAGGTTGAAATAAACTTTCTGCGGCTCTTGGCGACCAAGCGCGTGATGTTATATTTTTAGGTGAATCTTGGGAATTCGCATTTTGTTGATTTTTGATAAAAAATGAATAGCGGTTTACAGAACTTGCTTTTTCGTTTTCAGATGATGAAAAATTTTTAGTGATGGATAAATTATCTGCTTCTGCTGGTACAGGCGTTAAAGAAGTAGATGCGTTGGTGGTGAGTGATGAGTGTTGCAAAGGGTTTTTTGCAGCATGCAGATTTTGACTTGAACTATCGGATGCTGTTGATTGAGCTTCTTGAACTTGTTGATTTTCAGCCAATCTTTTGGTGAAACATTCTTGCTGTTCTTGCTGTTGTTGCTGCGCTTTAGATAAATTTTGAGGCGTTACTCCTTGCACTTCATTATTTTCTGCAATACTTGTTTGTTGTTCAGCACGTTGCTTAACAAATCCTTTATAAGATTCATGATTAAATTCAAAAGCTTCATTCGTAGGTTGATGATTTAAATTTCCTATCGCTTTAGGGATCTCTTCTCGCGCACCCCGCATATAAAAGAAAATCATCCCAATAAAAGTTAAAGCAGATATCACAATATTACCAATGCGCTTAAACGCCGACTCAAAGCCACTTTGAATAATACCCTTGAAAGTACCAAAGGCTTCTAATGCAGAAGAACCCACTGCAATGACTAATCCCAAAAAAGCCCCAATTTTTTGGCCTACCGAATATTTTTTATCGAGCGATTGATAAAAACAATACATAGCGATTAAAAACGTTATTCCCAATGCTGCCCAACCAACCGGCGAACTGGCATAAAACATCGATAATACTACTAAATTCAAACTCAGTGAAAAAACATCGCCATAGGAAAGCACAAAGGATGTTTTTTTACTCTTTGGATTTTTGCAATGCTGCCAATAACGCCAAACTAACGAACCTAGACTGAAAACGATCCCGGCAACCGGCACAATCCATCCTGCCATATGAGTGAGATGGGTAACATGCGTAAGACCATGCGCAATTTGATGAATTAAAAAGGTATCGGGGTATTGTCGATAGCACAGACCAAAAAATCCAATAGCGCTTGCAAGCAACGTTTTCCAAGTATAATCGCTTTGCGCATTATCTTTATCCTCGGCATTTTGCTCTGAGGCTTTATAATTTAATTTGCGTTGAATTGAGTCGCTCATCAATAATAATGAACCAAGAGTCGAAATAATTAATAAGAAAATCATTACCGGCATCGGTGCAGCGCTTAAAGATAATTTGATGAGTGACATATTGCCAATCACCACGCAAAGCGCCAGTAATGCAATAATCAGTAAATTCTTTTTTTTATTTTCGACATTGGAATTGCGAAAATAATCAAAACCCTGATCCAAATGCCGCCCACAATTACCCGCCTGATCCATGACTTTCGGAACAGAAAAATAAAGATTGGTCACAAACGCTGCTAATGCGCAAAGAATTAATAAGCCAATGATCAGCGGATGCGGAACGACACTCAGACGAAAAATAGTGCTTAAAATCCAGTGTAAACTGTGTTGGCCAAAAAAATACGCCTCGGCTGAAAATGATAACGCAGAAATTACACCACCGATGGCAGCTCCTGTTCTAAAGCGTTTTTCCCATTTTTGCCGTCCAAATTTTGCTGCAATCATCAAGCGTTGTTGACGTCGGGCGTGGATATAGCGATTTATTTCCTGGTTATTTTCAGTTTGCTGTTTAAAATAGCGTGCAACTTGCTCATCGTATTTTTGATAGTCAATTTCCTTTTTTAATGCATTAATTAAGTCTTTTTTAAATTGCGCCTCATCAAGTCCGGGTAGTTTTTCTCTGGCTCTGGTAATTTCAATTTGCAAGGAATGTTTCAGGCGCTCTTTATTCGAGCATGAGCGGGGCGACGAGGATTGCGAGTTTAAATCTTCAAGCTCATTAATCATTTCCTTAATATCGTCAAGCTTAACACCACGCGCGATTTTTTTATTTATTAATAGCAATAAATAATAAAAGGATTGGTGGAGTAGTTGTTGATAACGAAAATTATTGGCATCAATTGTATAAAAGCGATTTCTTGCAAACTCCAGATTTCCCCCATCCACTAAAATATTATCGTTTAAATTTTCATTAAATATTTTAGCATGCCCTTCATAACTTAACTGATCTGTATTTTTAATTTTTGGTTTTAGTAACTGCTCTCTTAAGTAGAGAATGTCCTGACGGTATTTGCTGAGATCTCCAGACGATGAATTTTTAAAGTAATCATCATTAATATCATTTTTATTTTTAAATTGCTCAAATAGCTGTTCACGAAGCTTTGCACGATAAAGCACAAAATAAATCAAAGCCTCGCCAGACAAACGTAGATTTTCAGCCTCAGAAATATCGCATAATAATGCTAAATATTCCCAATGTAAAACCGATTGAATTAAATAGTCTTGCGCATGTAACAATTTTTTCTTAAGGTTTTTTTGGCTATTTTCACCATGAGATAAAATAAATTCTTTAAGTTTATGCGCCTCTTGATAGGTAAATGAAATACTTTTCCAACCTTCCTGCTCCAAGTCAATCTGTTGAATTCTTTGATTGAGTTGAATTAACTCAGGATCGTCTAGCAGTGAGGAGACACTAAAAAGCTGCTGGAGGGCTTTTACATTTTCCTTGGAAAAATTGACAAGCTCAAAAAAGTTGCAATAACGCAAATGATCGCGCTCATAAATATCAATCCCCCCCAAATCTTTAATCGTATCTTTAACTCCCAAAAAAATCATGGAGATGGGTTTGGAATATTGAATTATCGGCTGAGTAAAAAGTTGCAACGGTAAACTAACAGTGCTATGAATATCGCCACTTTTAAAATGAGAACCTGAGATACTGTTCAGTATTTTGGTGATGCTTAACACCGTAGCCACCGAAAAACAGGCTGTGCGATAAATACGATTGCCGAGTAAAAATCGGTCAATATCACGTTGACGCTCTTGATCGTTACCAGCGGCAAAGCCATTCCGTGAAATATAAGAGAGGATCATGATTGCACGCGGTATAGGAGGACTAGCAAGCCAATCAGCATGTTTAAGACGAGATATCGCTGCATCACAGAGTCACGGCAAAAAATGCTTAAGAAAGAATTATAATCAATTTTCTTCATTCGGAAGGCATCCCGAATTGGCTCACTTTTGATGGCCGCGATTATATCCAAACTCTTCCCAAAAAGCACCCTATTTTCAATATTTTTTTTGTAGCCTGGCGTAGCCTGGAACGAAGCGCAGCTGTAGCCTGGAACGCAGCGCAGCGGAGATCCAGGATCGAGGTTTTTTTAATATTCTGATCCTGGATCTCCGCTGCG
>JAHCLG010000016.1 GCA_026125385.1 Legionellales bacterium | reverse complement strand
ATATGCTTTATATTGCACCAGGAACTTCTACTCTTGACAGGGAACATTTATCTGCTTCCTTAAAACCTATTAGACTTATTCCAGTTACCTCTTCTAACAATATAGAAACAGATGAAAAACTGTATCATGCTAATAACATTTCCAACACATCTGCTAGTAATACAACCGTATATTCTTCAGTCAGTAGCGATCATAATATTACCGCGCAGCGTGATAATACTCTTAATACTCTAATAAATAATGCTACAATATCATCCTCTGCAACTGGTAGTAATACTCCTCCAGAAACGATAGTTCCTAAATTTAAATAAAAGCAAATTGAGGGGATAACGGCTTTTATATGTCATCTTCTAACGCTACTAAACGCGCACGATATCGTATTATGCATTAATATCAATATGACCTGTTGATAATTTCTCAATTTTTGAACTCAAAATCCCCATTCCATAATTTTTCTAAAAATAACTGCCATGGTAAACAATAAACATTTTTTCCTAATATTTTTGGCTCTTGTTCAAATGAAAATGGCATCTGGATAATGCGCTTTTAACCAATAGCTCTTACCTACTTTTCGTGGCCCCACAGAAAAGCCGATTTTGCCTCAGCTAAGCTGATGTTAAGCGGGCGATTTAATATTTCCATATAGGAAATTTTATCTGGATAAAATGCCTTACCAAGGAAAATTTGCAATAAATTTAAAATTTTCATTGAAATACAAAGGGTTATATGAAAACGATACCTTTCATCTCATCTGCTAGCCATATGCTCTGATAGAAGCGATATTTCTAATAATATTCATTCTGGTCACTTATATACCGCTCGCCATCTCTTTATACCGCATCTTCATTGGCGAGCGGCATAGGTAAATTAGTTTTGGGTTAGCTCAAGAGTACTATTCTGCATAAACCATTTTAGATATACTGTTTAATCAGGAAATCGACCTAAGTAGTAAGGATACTTTCGCATGCGTAATAATAAACTCCAAGCTTGGCTAGCCTTCTTATCCAGTTCATTATTTTTATTCTACTGTTTTATATTAATCAACTTATTCAATATAAACAGTCAAAAATTAATGAATCACTTTGCCATTAACTCAGTTTCATTGGGCTATTTATCCTCAGCCTTTTTTTATGCTAATTTCATTTTTATTTTTCCGGCGGGAATTTTGATCGATCGAATCGCCACACGTAAATTAATTTTAATCGCTATGATCATCGCTGTTACGACGACTTTTACCTTTATTCTGACCAATAACTATTACATAGCTTTCATTAGTCGCTTTCTCTCTGGTATGGCTGGGGCATTTTGCTTTCTAGGGAGTATTCATTTAGCCTCACGCTGGTTTAAGCCACAACAAATGGGATTTGTGCTCGGACTATTAATTACAATCGCTATGTTGGGTGGCTTAATGGCGCAAGCACCCTTAAATTATCTCGGCCATACCTGGGGTTGGCGCCAGGCGATAATGGGGATCGGAATACTCGGTATTGGTTTTTTAATTTTTATGTGGGTGTTTCTACATACTAACCCAAATTACCACTTCAATCGCATTCAAGAGAACCATACTAAAAATAATCCCATGCTATTCGCCATAAAAAATTATCACAATTGGGCAGGTGCTATTTATGCGGCCATGGTAAATGCGCCTATTTTTATTTTAGGGGCAATCTGGGGTAATTTATATTTAACTCAATCACAACATTTATCAGAACATAACGCTTCCTTAATTACGTCCTTATTATTTATTGGCACAATCGTTGGATCACCTCTCATCGGTTTATTATCCGATAAAATAAAAAATCGAAAACAACCTATGTTCATTTGTGCCATCCTAGCCTTTATTGTGTCTTTATTCTTATTAAGTAATAACCACTTATCAATAATATATTTAGCCATACTGTTTTTCCTTTTCGGCATGATAGCAGGAGCGCAATCTTTATCCTTTACGATTACAACAGAATTAAACCCCAGCAATATAACAGGCAGCGCTAATAGTATTATTTCGGCTGTAGTTGTCGTAAGCGGATTTGTTTTTCAACCTTTATTCGGTTCGCTTATCACTTATAATACCCATTTACAATTTTCAAATAATGACATTCATTTAGGCATGATGATATTTCCTGTGCTATTTGCGATAGCTATTTTCTGCGTATTTTGGCTTAAAGAAACAGGTGCTAAAGCTTACAGCATTCAAAATAATGAAGGAGTATTGCCATGAAGTTCGGCGTATTTGGTTCAATGAATGAGACAACGTGTCTTTTGCTTGCTGACATGAATATAAAATCTCAGCAAGAAATTTCTCAACGTGTTTATTATGAAGGTGAATTATACGGGCACGATTGCGTGATGGTGATTTCGCGTTGGGGTAAAGTGGCTGCGTCGATTGCAACAACTACATTAATTACTCAGTTTAAAGTCGATACAATTTTATTTACCACCTTGGCGGGCAGTATTTCTGAAAAATTAAAGATTGGTGATGTATACTCAAAACAATTGGATTTTAGGCGAGGCGTCGAGTTAAAGATACGAAGGAGTGTATACTGAATACATGACTGAGTAGCTTTAACTCGACAACAAAGCCTAAAATTCAAGTGTGAAGAGTATAGTTGTATGTGAAAAATTAGTTCAGTACGACATGGACGCCCGACCTATTTATCCATTACATGAATTACCACAATTAGGCATCACCAAAATTCAAGCAGATCATGATTTAACTCAGCTAACGTTTAACGCCGCTAAAACGTTTATTCAGGAACAATTAATTCAGCCTTGCTATGAACAAGAGCGACAACAGTTAGGGTTAACACACCCTCACATTTATTTAGGCACGACCACCACGGGCGATCAATTTGTGGATAGTCAACAAAAGATTGATACAATTGCAGCGGATATTCCAGGTGTACTTTGCGTAGAAATGGAAGGCGCAGCCATTGCTCAGGTGTGCTACGAATTTAGCATACCCTTTGCGATTTTTTTAATTATTTCAGATAACGCCGATCACAGTGCTCAACAACATTTTATGCGTTTTTTAAATGGTATTGCGAAAGATTACTCAAAAGAAATTATGAAAAATATTTTAGTCAGTTTAAATGGAGTATAATATTACTCATTATCTTGGCAAAATAAATTTGACGCCCATTATTTTCCCTTGTTAAACAGAATCAGGAATTCTAGTTTTTATTAAAGAGGCTCTATCACAATATTTTTTATAAATGGTAGTGATTCTATCTAAGGTTTCCCAGTCAAAAATATGTCTTTTTTTAAACCATTCCAAGCAAGAAATTAACGCGATTTCAGGTATCCCAAAACTTTGGCCAAGTGTGGGTTGTTTTTCTAACCAACTTAATCCTGATCCAATACGTTCTAAACAACGTTGCATATAACCTTCATCTTGATTGATCTCAGGATGCGTCGCCTTCAGCATAAATCTTAAAATTCCTGCGTCATTTATGCCTAAAATAATCGTTAATAAATTTTCTTCGTGGAAATCGGTGGGAAAATTTCTTCTGAAATCAGAGTGAGCTATGGTTTTTACCGGCTGCTCTAAGAGATATTTAATAATAATTCGCGAGTCAATGATTTCTGTATTACCATCTATTAAGATAGGCACTTTTATGAGAGGGTTATGTGAACCAATAAATTCCACATCCTTTTGTGTCAATTTTCCAAACGGATGAATAACACTATATTCATAGGGAATAGCTAGCTCTTCACATACCACTCGACAAGATCGCGTAAATGGGCTGGTGTGAGTACCGATAATTTTTAACATCTATTTTCTCTCAATTTATTTCATTATTAGTTTAGGGCGTGTTGACAATTCGCTATGCTGAGACCTAGCTTGTTGATTTTTGAGCACTAGCGCGCAGTTTACACGAAGTAAATGAGCAGCGGAGCACAAAAAATCAACGAGATACGGCCAGCAGAGTAGAATTGTCAACACGCCCTATAATTTTGCTACTAATTTTCCCGCCTGCACGGCCTTTCTAGCACTGATGTCAGCAGCCCAACGATTAAGATTTTTATAACTTTTAGCCTGCAAAAATTCCGCAGCATTATATACGTCATTTAAAACAATACCGCCATACCAAGGAAAAATTGCGATATCTGCAATGGTATACGTGTCACCACAAATATATTGATTATGAGCTAATTGTTTATCAAGAACATCCAGTTGTCGCTTTGTTTCCATGGTGAAACGATCAATACAATATTGAATTTTCGTCGGTGCATATTTATAAAAATGTCCAAATCCACCACCGAGATAGGGTGCACTGCCCACCTGCCAAAATAGCCAGCATAGACAACGGGTTCTTTGTTGAAGATCGTGAGGAATAAACGCATTAAATTTTTCGGCCAGATACAGTAAAATTGCACCAGATTCAAAAATAGTTATTTCAGGATTAACACTGGTGTCAATCAATGCTGGAATTTTAGAATTAGGATTGATTGCCACAAAATCACTGGAAAATTGCTCGCCTTTACTAATATCGATTACATACGCATCATATCGCGCGTTTTCATGTCCTGCCGCAATTAACTCTTCCAACATAATTCCCACTTTTACGCCATTGGGCGTGGCCAGCGAGTAAAGTTGCAGAGGATTATTTCCGCGAGGTAGGACCGCATCAAATCTAGCGCCTGCTGTGGGACGATTGATAGCCCCCCATGTTCCACCAAGATCATTTTCTGCTTGCCAGATTTTAGGAAGAATGTAGTCTGTGTTTTGTGTCATCTGTTTTATTCCATCGTAAAAATGCTAATTCAACCAGTTAATCGGCGTAGCGCACCCGCTGGCTCACGCGGCACAGTAAGTCGTAGGAAATGGTGCCTGCACAGTGGGCGATTTCATCGACAGGTAAATCGTCACCCCACAAAATGACGGGATCATGAATCTTCGTTTCCGGGAAATCGCTTAAATCCACGCAGAGCATATCCATAGAAACACGCCCTAAAATTTGTGAGCGGTGCCCATTAATTAATACCGGTGTTCCTGTTTGCGCACGCCACGGATAGCCATCGCCATAACCAATAGCCACAATGCCAACTCTCATGGATTTTTGACATTGGTAGGTATTGCCATAGCCAATAAAATCGCCGGTTTTACAGTGTTTTATGGCGATAATTGCAGATTGTAATGTCATCACGGGCTTTAAATTTAAATCTAAACTGGTTTGATCCGCAAAAGGTGAAATTCCGTATAACATTAAACCCGGTCGCACCCAATTGCCTTTTTCTTGCGGAAAACGCATTAAGCCTGCGGAATTGGTGATGCTTTTTTCACCGGGAAAATTTTTTACCTGTTGATAAAATAAGTCGATTTGCTGTTGCGAAAAATCGGTGTCTTGATCTGCACTGGCTAAATGCGTCATGAGTTTGCACGGCTGCTGAATATAATTTAACGATTGTAATTCCATCATCACTTCGTGTAATTTACTTGGCGGAAAACCTAAGCGATACATGCCGGTGTTGATTTTTACCCAGATGCCAAATGGTTGAGTGGGTAAATAATTTTTTAATGCTTGAATTTGCCAATCTTCGTGGATCACCAGTTGGAGTTGATGTTGATCGATCAATGGTAATTCATCAGCATGAAAAAATCCTTGCATTAAAATAATAGGATTTTGAATATTAGCTTGGCGTAAAATTAAGGCTTCTTCAAGACTCGCCACTCCAAATGCTTCGACTTTAGAATTTAATACGCTCGCTACGTTTACAATCCCATGACCATAAGCATTGGCTTTTACCATTGCGATAATATTGGCATTTGGCGCAAATTCCCGTACGCGCGCAACATTATGCAATAATGCTGCGCTATTAATTTTTGCGATGGTTGGTCTCATCCATAAACCCTAGTATCGTTTGCCGCATAATTTTCAAATTTGGTGTATTGTCCTAAGAAAGTCAACATCACTTTACCAATAGGACCATTCCGCTGTTTAGCAATAATGATCTCGGCTTTGCCTTTATCGGGTGAGTTTTCGTTATACACTTCGTCGCGATAAATAAAGACAATTAAATCGGCATCTTGCTCGATAGCACCAGATTCCCGTAAGTCGGACATAATGGGGCGTCGATCGTGACGTTGTTCTAGCGAACGGTTTAACTGCGATAAGGCAATCACGGGAACATTTAATTCTTTTGCTAACGATTTTAACGAACGCGAAATTTCAGAAATTTCACCGGTACGGTTTTCCGAATATCCTGGAATTTTCATTAATTGCAAATAGTCGACAACAATTAAACCTAAATCACCTTGTTCACGCGCGACCCGTCTTGCTCGTGCGCGTAATTCTTGTGGACTTAGCGCTGCGGTATCGTCAATAAATAAGGGCATTTCATTTAAGGCATTCATCGCACCCGTTAAGCGTGGCCAATCTTCGTCGGATAATTTTCCGGTGCGTACTTTATGTTGATCGATACGCGCCCACGAAGACATCATCCGCATGGCAAGATGATCACCTGGCATTTCCATGGAAAAAATTAATACGGGACGTTGCGTTTTGAAGGCGGCATTTTCTGCAATATTAATTGCAAACGTGGTTTTACCCATGGAGGGGCGGCCAGCAATAATCACTAAATCGCCATTTTGTAAGCCGGAGGTTTTATCGTCAAAATCGGTGAATCCAGACGGTATACCTGTGATCGCTTCATCGGAATGATACAGCATATCAATGCGTTCAAACGATTTTGCTACGTAATCTTTAATACTTAAAGGGCCACTACCACGAGCGGTTTGTTCTGCAATGTTAAATACTAGGCGTTCTGCCGAATCCAGAATATCGTTGGTGTCTTTACCTTTCGCGGAAAATACAATTTCTGAAATTTCATTGGCAGCGCTGATTAATTGGCGAAGTACGGAGCGTTCACGCACAATTCCCGCGTACGCCGCAATATTCGCGGCACTGGGTGTATTTTTGGCGAGATCAAAAATATAGATTTCGCCACCTGCATGTTCTAATTGTTGAGTGGCTTTTAAACGTTCACTGACGGTTAGCATATCGAGTGGATGTTCGCGACGAATTAAATCTTCCATGGTTTGAAAAATAATTCGATGATCGGCGCGGTAAAAATCTTGGGCAGAAACTAATTCCACGACTTTATCCCAGGCTTGATTATCCAACATCAAACCACCTAAAACGGCTTGTTCCGCATCAATTGAATGAGGAGGAACTTTATTCTGATTTAAGCTTGTTTTATCTCGAGAATAAACTTCTGCCATTATTTCCATCCTATTTGGCACTTCGCGTAGCCTGGAACGGAGCGGAGCGGAGATCCAGGATCAGAATCTAAATATTGATCCTGGATCTCCGCTCCGTTCCAGGCTACAGCGTTCCAGGCTACAGTTAGGTACGAATTTTATTAATGATTCGTTTCTTCTTTTTGCACCACAACTTTCACCGTGACGGTTACATCGCTGTGCAAACTGATATCGATATCATATTCACCAACTTCGCGAATCACACCACTTGGCATTAACACTTCACTCTTGTGAATTTCAATGCCTTGCTTTTGAAATTCGTCCGCAATATCGTGGGTGGCGACAGAACCATATAATTTACCTTCGTCGCTCGCCCGCACAATTAACGTGAGAGTCTTGTTGGTAAGTTGTGCCGCACGTTTCTGTGCTTCACCCAATACTTCTGCAACTTTCTTTTCTAATTCCGCACGGCGGCTTTCAAATAACTTCACATTTTGAGACGTTGCAGCTACTGCTTTACCTTGAGGGATCAGATAATTGCGACCATATCCAGGTTTTACGGAAACCGTATCGCCTAAATTACCTAAATTACGAATTCTATCAAGTAAAATTACTTCCATTACACTTAACCTCGTTTACTTCAATTTTGAAAAAAAATACATTCTCGATCTTGAAAAACAAGTATCGATCATCGCGAAAATGACTAAAACACCTTCGGCATACGGAAAAAACACGATTAACATAACATACACAGCAATTAACCAAAAACCACGTTGTTTGCGATAAGCCAATTGATGAATTAAACACATACCCACAATAAAAAATAAAGTTAGTACGGTTGGAATTACATCGGTTGCTAAGGCGTTATTCAACAACACCCCCAAAGCAACTATTGCAAGCACAGCCATCGCCAGCCAATGCAAGCGCAAACGGTTTAATTCCGCGCTCAACCCACCCGGATGATACAATTTGGCTTGCAAAAATCGCGCAAGCAATAATTGTAAAAACACGTTGATCATCATTGAGCTTGCTAATAATCCCGTATAAACGCTCGCAATCGATTCTATAAAATTAGCATCAAATGCCGTGCGAATATCCGCAAAATGTTGGGACATTTCTGCGAAATATAGGCTTAATTGTTGTGTCCAGAATTGTATTACCTCGGGAACAACGGCATGAACAATGATTACGGTAAGCATTCCTATTGCGGCGAGAATTTGTAGCATTAACGCCCAAGATTCCGTCTTTCTCAGTACCAGTGCCATCGACCAGACGATAATCACGTCGGGGATAAAACGCAATAAGGCCACTGGAGAAACAAACCACGCTAGAGCTAAACAACCCGCCATCGCACTTAAGGCGATGACGGCTCCGGCTTTAGCCCCTCGCCGCAACGTTACTAACGCCACAATTACTTGGCTTAACCACGCCAATGGTCCCAGCATAGATAACACTAACGCTGCAACGATTGCGCGCTCGGGTTTTTCCATGATGTAGTTGGCGGATTTGCTGAACATGTTAATTATTTGTGTTGATCACAGTAAGGTAATAATGCCAAGAAGCGTGCTTTTTTAATAGCATTGGCAAGCAAACGTTGAAAACGTGCACTCGTGCCAGTGATGCGGCTTGGAACAATTTTACCGGTTTCAGTGATATAATTTTTTAATGTCGCGATGTCTTTGTAATCGACTTCTTTAGCACCTTCTACAGTGAAACGACACACTTTTTTACGACGATGGAATGACATAATGGTCTCCTTTAAGCGACATCTAATTCTTCAGATTCATCTTCAAAACTATCAGAACGTTTGTCTGATTTGCGATTATCATCTTTATCTTTTAAAAGAGGTGATACGGCAGTAACGGCATCTTCTCTTTGTAAAATAAGGTGACGAATCACGGCATCGTTAAAACGAAATGAATCTTTCAGCTCATTTAACGTGTCTTTATCGCACTCGATATTCATTAAGACGTAATGCGCTTTGTGTAATTTGTTAATGGGATACGCTAATTGACGACGCCCCCAATCTTCCAAACGATGAATTTTACCTTGATTGCCTTCGATTAATTTCTGATAGCGATCGAGCATCCCAGCAACTTGTTCGCTTTGATCGGGATGAACCATAAATACAATTTCATAATGACGCATTAAATGCTCCTTATGGTTAGTTGCCGCTAAAGTGTAGTCGGCAAGGAGTTAATAGAACAGGATATAACACATCCTGCAAAAGGGAGGGTATTGTAAGCGAAGTCCATACGGTTAGGCAAGGTTTGATTTTTTAACCAAACTCCGGTAATTGAATCGTTGCGAATTTGCTTTGACTAATTAACTGAGGTTTACAGTCCTAATTCAGCGTGCGAACCAAGTCTTACTAAACGTAAAACTGCTTTATCAACTTTTTGATAAATTAATACTAAGTCTGGTTTGATATGGCAATCACGATTCAATCTTGCGCACGCAACTCTTTCTTTAGGTCTTCGATGGAATAAACACCGGGTAAAAGTCCGCTCCGCGCTTCTTTGATAGCTGCAATAGTCGTTTCATTGGGAATGAGTGGATCAAATGGCAGAGCATGCTCTCTGGCTATTTTAGTTAATAATAATCTTACCGCATCGGACAGACTTAACCCCATTGCCTCTAGTACAATGCTGGCTTCTTTTTTAATTTCACCATCAATGCGCGCTTGAACAAGTTGTGTAGCAGCCATATTATCACTCCTCTATGCCTTGTATTACATTGTCGTTCAATTTCATTCAGAGTTCAAAATTGTTGTGGTTAACGCTGATGATGATTTTGCTCACTATCCATTGCAAAATATCCCTAACCTTATTATCATTCTCTTTTCGTTCTCTTTTTTATAGACAGGAGTAGCGCACTGACAGTGCGAAACTCCTGATAGACTCAAAGGTGGCGTCATGTTGATTCCTCTACTCACCCATTCTGTGCAAGCAGGTTTTCCTTCACCAGCGGAAAGCGATATAGAATCCCATTTAAGTCTCGATGATTACTTAATCGAACATAAAGCCGCAACGCTTTTTGTGCGAGTCAAAGGACTTTCGATGGTCGAAGCTGGAATTATTGAAAACGATATTTTAATTGTCGATCGCTCACTTAATCCCAGACAAGGAGATTTCGTCATCGCCTGCCTTAATAATGAATACACGCTTAAATTGTTTCATCTTGAAAAAAATAAAATTTGGCTCCTGCCAGCGAATCCCCATTTTTCTCGGATTGAACTCAAACCACACAGTGATAATTTTATTATGGGCGTGGTGTCCGGGGTGGTGAGAAAAATTCGATGACTCGTTTATTCGCTCTTATCGATTGTAATAATTTTTTTGTCTCGTGCGAGCGCGTCTTTCAACCCGAATTGCGTCAACGTCCCGTGATTGTATTATCCAGCAATGATGGCTGTGTGATTTCACGTTCCAACGAAGCCAAAGCATTAGGCATTAAGATGGGTGTGCCTTATTTTAAAATCCAAGCGCTTTGTAAACAACATAAGGTAAAAATTCGCTCTTCTAATTTTGGATTATATGGCGACTTATCGCAGCGGATAATTCAGGTAATTCATTCCTTTGAACCGCGTATCGAACAATATTCCATCGACGAAGTATTTGTTGAATTAACTGGCACTACCCTCATCAATGTAAATGCTTATTTACATCACCTGGTAGCCAGTATTGAAAAGCAGGTCGGAATTCCCGTTTCTCTCGGAGTAGGTCAAACGAAAACGTTAGCCAAAATAGCGGTTTTCCAAGCAAAAAAACAATTACATCAACCGGTATGTGTGCTGGGTGAGGATCTCTCGTTATTTCAAGCATTAAACCATACGCCCTTGTCAGAAGTGTGGGGAATTGGCAAACGCTGGTCAGAAAAATTAACTCGACAAGGAATTAGCACTGCGTATGAATTAAGCCAGATTAATCCTCAACAGGCACGCCAGCAATTCAATATTATTTTAGCAAATACCATTCAGGAATTGCGGGGAATATCGTGTCTTGATCTGGATAGCGTGTCCTCTCCTCGCCGAAACATTATTTCATCACGTTCTTTTGGTAAAACCCAAACCGATTTTTTCAGCATTGCCGAAGCACTCAGTAATTATGGCGCTCGCGCCTGTGAAAAACTCCGCGCGCAACGCTCACTCACCAAGAATATCCAAGTTTTTTTAAATACCAATCGTTTTGCGAAAAATATTCCTTATTACTCCCGAGCCGCGCAAGTAACTTTACCTCAATACACTAACGATACTGCAACGATTGTCTATTATGCTAAAAAAGGATTAAGCACTATTTTTAAAAACGGTTTAGCTTATCAAAAAGCAGGCATTATGTTGTGTGATTTAATTTCAGAAAACACCCCCATTCAATATGAGTTATTTTCAACAGAAGATCATCTCGATAAAAAAAATATCGATACTCGACAACGCGCGCAAAAAACCCTGGATGCCATCAACCAACGTTTTGGTCAAGATGTTCTTTATTTAGCCTGTCAAAAATTACAGCACGATAATTCATGGCGGGTAAAAAAAGAAAATTGCAGCCCGAGTTTTACTACGCGGTGGAATGAATTGCTGGTGATTTCGAAAGGATAAGACGTGTGGTTAATTTACTAAGCAACTGTTCAAAATCTTCGAGCTTGAGTCAGAAATTATCAATTTTTGAGGACAAGAGTGCAAAGTTAGTACCTAAATCACTCCCACTCGCTAATCAACGAGAGAGCGCTGACGTCGCACTTCGCTTAAACCGATTCCACACGCCACACTGACATTAAAACTATCTATTTCTCCATACATGGGAATAAATAATAAACCATCACAACTGTCTTGAGTCAATCGACGCAAGCCGCCTCCTTCGGCGCCTAAAACCAGTGCTAACGGTAGTGTTAAATCTGTCTGATATAAACATTCACTGCGATCGGTTTTAGCAAGCCCCCGCACCCAAATTCCTTTATCTTGCAGTGTTTTAATGCTGCGCGCCAAATTAGTGACCTGATAAATGGGCAACTGCATCATCGCCCCACTGGAAATTTTAGCAACTAAAGGAGTTAGTGTTGCGGATTTATCTTTGGGTAAGATAACCGCATCGACACCACACGCCAAAGCGGTGCGTAAACAGGCACCTAAATTTTGGGGATCTTGAATAGTGTCCAGCATTAATAACAAAGGAACGGTCGTTAAAATATCCAGTTGAGTGATTAAGTCTTGTTCTGGTTTAGGTAAAATAGGCAAACTTTGGATGACAATGCCTTGGTGATGGGGAGTCAACGCCAGCTTATCGAGACGTTCACGCGCTACCCATTCGATATTAATTGTTTGTTTTTGCGCTAATTGTTGAATTTCTTCACAGCGTTCATCACGCCGCTCGCGCGCTAAAAAAACCTGTTGGATCTGAGGAAAATGATATAAACACAATGCCCGGGAAACATGGTAACCATAATAATAAATTGACTTCATAAATTAATATTATCTTAAGAAAAAGATGGTATTATAGCACACTAATTTGCCACGATAGCGAAATTTAGGATCTGACAGGAGGTTTTATTATGGCAACCCTAACCGACATTTTAACTAAAAAAAAACCGAAAGCTACTGCACATTCCAACGATGCAGGATATTCTCAATTATGGCTGAATTCAAAAACGGGTATTGGGATCAAACATAAAACCCATTCACCGTTTACACTCCAAAAACATTCGGCAGAATATTCCAAAAGCATCACTCCACCCACCAATCCCACACCAACACGTGGATTTTTTGGCAATACCGATCACAAACTGAGTGCAGTGTTTCAACCACGCTACATGTATAACGGAGTTGCTAGTAATCCCTTTAGCAACCAAAACGAAACACCACAAAAACGTTTTTATTCCCCATACGAATTAGCGATGTTGCGGCAAGTAGGATACGTTGCCCACGAAGAAGAGCACGAAAAAGAAACGGAATAATCAAAAGAGCTGCGATTGCGTTAAGGCATGTTGACAATTCAGTATGCCGAACAGAATTTTTAACGCAGCGCATTGATTTTTTATACGCAGTTGCTCAAAAATCAACATCTTCTGAGAGCCTGTTCAAAGTTTCCAAGCTTGAGTCAGAAAGTGTCAATTTTTGAGCACCGGAGCGCAATTTACATGTCAGTAAATGAGCACCGGAGCACAGAAAATCGGCAGTTTATGACCAAGATTGGAGACTTTGAACAGGCTCTGAAGCAAGCTTGGAAATTTTAAATAAACTCTGACCTAATTAACGCCGTTTTTTACGGCGTTTTTTCTTTTCATTCCGGTTTATTTTTTTAGATTTTTTGCCTGAATAGGATTTGCCATTTCCAGCCAGATCAAAATCAATTTGTTTTTCATCCAAATTAACCCGCGCTAGCAAAACGGTGACTTTATCGCCGATGCGATACACTTGCCCACTCCGTTCACCTTTTAATTGGTGACGAATAGCATCGTAATGATAATAATCATTGCGCAATGCTGTAACGTGTACCAAACCTTCGACAAAAACATGATCTAACAAGATAAAAATACCAAATGGCGTCACTGAGCTGACTTGGCCTGTAAACGTTTGACCGACTTTATCTTGCATAAAACGACATTTTAACCAAGCAATCACATCCCACCCCGCTTCATCCGCCGCACGTTCGGTGTGGCTGCAATGAGCAGCAATTTCTGCGACTTTTTCTGCAGTATAGTGAAAAGATTCTTGTTGCAACGTGGCTAATAATGCGCGATGGACGAGCAGATCGGGATAACGGCGAATGGGTGAAGTAAAATGCGTATAGGCTGGATACGCCAAGGCAAAGTGTCCAATATTTTTTTCGCTATAAACCGCTTGGCACATGCTACGTAAAATGATGGTTTCCAACATTCGAGAATCTTCGCGCTGTTTAATGGTGGCAAGTAGTTGAGTAAAATCTTGCGCAGTCGGATTATGTTGCCCCCCTAATTTTAAGCCAAGCTCGCTTAATAATTGACGAAGTTCGGTTAATTTTTCTTGCTTAGGTTGCGCATGAATACGGAAAATTCCCGCTTGTTTGTGTTTAATTAATAAGTCAGCCGCACAGACATTAGCCACTAACATGCATTCTTCAATTAAACGATGCGCTTCATTGCGCTGACTTGCCACAATCGTTTTGATGTGATCATTTTCTACGATCACTCGTGCCTCAGGAAAATCAAAATCAATCGCACCGCGATGAAAACGTTGCCCGAGTAATTGTTGATAGACTTGATAAAGATTCATTAAATCCGTTTTGAAGGGATGATCGGCATTCTGCTCTACGACCTGCGCCACTTCATCGTAGGTTAAGCGCGCATGTGAACAAATCACCGCACGATAAAAACGATAGCGTTTTACTCGACCATTGGCAGAAATATTAGCTTCGCACACTAAGGTAAAACGATCCACCAAGGGTTTTAACGAACATAATCCGTTAGATAAAATTTCGGGCAACATGGGCACAACGCGATTGGGAAAATAAGCGGAATTGCCCCGTGCTAGCGCTTCGGTATCTAGAGCGGTGTGAGGTTTGACATAAAAACTCACATCAGCAATGGCCACAAATAAATTCGTAGATCCATCTTTTGCCAGTTCTGCATATACCGCGTCGTCAAAATCTTTAGCGTCTTGCCCATCGATAGTTACAAAATGAAGGCGTCGCAAATCCACGCGTTGAGAAGGATTCGGATCGGCAAGGGGTTGTTCGAATGCTTGGCATTCTTTCATCACTAATTCCGGCCATTCATGACGCAAGGCATGAGCGTGGATTGTGAGATTAACGGCTTCTTGTGGCGAAATTTCGTTACCTAATATTGTCAACACTTTTCCAGTCGGCGCACGGCGAAAATTAGGCACGTCTGGAATTAAACATTCTACCGCAACTATTTGACCCACCCTCGCGCCATTCATGTGTTCAGGTGGAATTAAAATATCGTGACTGATTACTGTGTTATTAGGTGTTAAATAAATAATGCCATTTTCACTGAAGAGGCGGCCAATAAATTCTTTGATCCCACGCTCTAAAATCTCAACCACAATCGCATAGTTACGATCGTGAATGACGACATCTGTTTTACGGATTAATACGTGATCGCCATCGAACACTAAACGCATTTGTTTCGGATCGAGGTAATAGCGATCATCGCTATTATCCAACCGCACAAATCCATGCCCTTCTTTTTGAGCAATAACGCGTCCGCGCATTAAATTCATTTTGGCAACAAGGCCGTAATTACCTCGACGATTACGCATGAGTTGCCCATCGCGCAACATAGCATTTAATCGTTTTTGTAACGCGTCTTCTTGCGCAGATTCTGTTATTCCAAAGGCTTCTAACATTATTTCAAACGCTACAGGGCTACCTTTTTCTTGCAAAAATTGCAAAATAAATTCGCGACTGGGGATGGGAAAGCGATAGCGTTTCGCTTCTAGTTCATGATAAGGATCGTTAATTTGCGTAATCCGTTGGTGTTTAGTCACATCCTATTCCTGTTCAATTAATGGGGTTGTGCCGGTTGTTGCAAGCGTTTTTCGATTGCACTCAGTAGCGATTGATAAGATTGGTTTTCAGCATACCAATAGGTTCCTGCTTGCGAGTCTGGAATTTTAACGGTGGTTAATTCACACACTTTAACCATTTCTTTACAACTTAATTCTGCGTGATCTTTCTTCTCAGTTGCCGTTGAAGAGGCATTACAGCTGAGTTGAAAATTAGGTTTATTGACCACAATGGCAGACCAAAAATTGGGTTTAAGATTGGATGCCCAGCCAGCACTGGCGCCAGTATGAGTCATTGGGTGATCAAATGTAAAGGATTTATCGCTAGTATTGTGCAATAAATAAAGATGAGTGCGAGAATTCTCAGCGTTTGTTGAATTTAATTGAATATAATTCCCCTGAAATTTAACCTCAGCCGAATGGCACTTCTGCCCTGTTGTTGAGGGGTGTGATGAAACAGCAAAGACGGTGGTAGTCAGTAACAATCCCGCAACGGTTGTAAAAATAAATTTACCCATAAATCCTCCAAAAATTGACTTAGTTAGGGGTGATGGTTTATCTTAATGAGCAGTATTTTGATACGTATTCAAGAAATAATCTAGATTTTTTTGCACATCAATATACAAAAAAATAAATTTATGCCGAGATGGTGAAATTGGTAGACACGCTAGTTTCAGGTACTAGTGGGGGAAACTCCGTGGAGGTTCAAGTCCTCTTCTCGGCACCAAATTAACTCTTAAGATTTATATTCAAAATGATTAGAGCCTGTTCAAAGTCTCCAAGCTTGAGTCAGAGAGTTTCGATTTTTGAGCGCCGGAGCACAGAAAATCGGCAGCTTATGACCAAGATTGAAGACTTTGAACAGGCTCTTAGATTTTAAGTAAGGCGCTAAATTAAAGCATGAAAAATATATTCCCATCGCACGCCATGATGTGGGTAACATTTGACGTGCGAAGTGTAGATCGGAAATTTTGAATAATCTCTTACGCGAGATTTTCTAAACTAACACTGTAATAACCTAATGATCCATAATCTGTATAACCGGTGGTAAGCGGATTACCCTGGCCACCGCCATCAACTTCTAAATAAAATGTTTGTGCTTCTGTTGATCCGGTATTAAAAATCAAATCCCAACTTAATTGATTGACAGGATTTGATTGTGCCAATATGGCGCCTGTAGCATCTTTTAAGGTGGCCATGACATCTAAATTGGCGCCCACAGCTAATGGATTGACTGATAATTTGAAACTATCACTGGCGGTAAATTTAAAGACATCCACATCGGTATTTTGTTCAATGACGCCTTCTGCGGCTAAACCCACGCCGAGATTGAGCAAGCTAGCTAATTCTAAAGTATTTCCATGATCATCAGCAGCGTAACCTAATTTTGAAGAAATCACCGCGAGATCATCTTGCTTATTATGAGCATTGGTATACTCGCCTTTGCTCCATTGCGTTAATTGTTGATAGTAACCAACTCCCATGATGGGCGCCCAACCATGACCGCTGCCATGTCCAGTATAATACGCCGTTTGCAAAGTCCCTGAAGAAGTCAGTAAGCCATCATGATATAAACCTAAGTTGTGACCTAATTCATGTGACGTAGCTTCTGCAATATAGCGCGCATTATTTTGTAAATTATCGCTAAAGACCCAGGCTGGTTTATAATTTTCAATATGCATTACATTTAGTGCAGCAACCCCACCTGCTGTTTCTCCTCGTTCACTGCTGGTGATCATCGCCATCAGTCGTTGGGAGGTGGGCGTATTATCATAGACTGATTGATCCGTTGTTATATTCACATCAAACGGCCGAAAATCTTCGCTGACTCTGCCCCACACATTAATAATGTCCGCTAATTCACTGGCACTAAAGGCATTGTAATTGGAGTCTTTACTATAAGCTTCGGAATAAAAATTACCCCAAGCATTGTTGGTTTGCCCACCATTAAAATCTAAAAATATCGTATATTTTGCATCAACATTACTATTTAAAATGGGCATGGCTAAAGGATCGGTTGAAGCCACATCGTCGTTAATAATGGTACCAATACCTAAATTATCAACTAAAGTCGCGCCCATTACATTAAATAAATTAAAATTCAAAGTCTCATTGCTTTCAAATTTATTATCACCTAGCACTTCAATTTCTACGGTTTTGGTTAATTCACCCGGATTAAAAAATATCGTGCCATTTTTATGAATGTAATCGGATTCAATCACAGCGCTTGCGGTACCATTACTGGTGGCAAAATTAACGGAAACACCTTCATGATTTGCATTTGATAAACTAATGTGAAATTGTAGAAAACGACTTTGGCCGTGCGCGCCTTCCACAACGGAAGCATCGCTCACTAACATGGTGGGAATAATGGTTTCACCATGAATAGTAATTTCAGCTTGCGCTAAATTACTCACACCACCTTGTTCGTCGGTAACTTTATACGTAAATTGCTCAAGGATTGATTGCCCGTCATTTAAATAACCAAATTGATTATTGGTGTTATACGTAAAATTACCATTGTCACTAATCGTCAAAATGGCACCTGAAGCTAGCGTAATCGTGGTTTGCGCTCCGATCGCAACGCCATTGACTTCGGTAATTTTGAACGCATGATTTTCCACATCAAAATCCACACCAAATCCATTATTGGCAAATAAATTACCGTGAATAATACTATTTTCAGCGGTTTGAAAAGCATCATTCATGGCAACGGGATTATCATTGATCCCATTCACCGTAATGCTAACTTGTGCTGAACTTGAATTAATTTGATCACTCATGGTGTAATTAAAAGTAATTGATGCCGATTCATTATTACCCAGCGCTTGAAATAAATCATGGGTATCAAATTGTAAATTACCCTGATTATCAAGCCAGACACTCACGCCCGATGCTAAGGTGACTATGTGGCCTATTGTCACCGTAATATTATTAATTTGAGTAATGGTCACGCTCGAACCTTGGATCACATCATTGGCTAATACATTTAAAGTAAACGGTGATTGATCTTCGGTTAAGCTAAAAGAATCTGCTTTCGCACTGATTGTCGGTTGTTGCTCAACTTGCACATTCATTTCTAATTTTTCAAAACTGATGGCACGCAAATTAAAACCAAATTGGTTAAAATCGAGTGATTTTCCTAAATTACTGTGAAAATAGTTGGATAATGCTGCTGAATATTGTTCAGCATTGGCATAAGAATACGTGGTGGCGAGTTGGTTTAATTCCGTATCAGTAAAATAAAAACGTAAAATGTCGCTGCCACCTTTTGCGTCATATAAATCTTGAGCACCGATATTTTCGCCATAATGATACACCATAATATCGGTATACGAACCACCGTAAATAGTGTCGTTGCCGGCACCACCATCGGCAGTATTATTTTTACCCATCATCGTAATTCGATCGTTACCATCGCCGCCATAAATCATGTTGTTATGACTGCTGCTGAGCACAGTAATCGTATCATCACCACTATCCGCATGAATGGTATTATATTGCGAACCATTAAATTGAATTTTATCATTACCATTTCCGGCATGAACGATATTATTATTTCCACGGAAATTCATAGTATCATTACCGTCATTAAGTGAAAAAATGGAATTATCGCCATTAAAACCTACCGTATCAATTCCAGCACCCGTGTTCAATTGATGATTATTGCCAGAAAGAGAAAAATTATTATTTCCGCTTAACACATCCGTCGTATTGTTATTACCGGCAATTGAAAATGAATTAACACCGCCATGAATTAATAATTGATTATTATTGCCTAATACGGTAATCGTATCGTTGCCTTCACCACTGGTAATCGTGTTTTCATCACCTCTCACATAAATAATATTATTACCACTGATATCTTGAATAAAATTATTAGCGCCCGTCACTTTAATATCATCATCACCTTCACCACCACTAACCATATTTTGATTACCGGTTAAAATAATTTGATCATTACCGCTTAATCCATATAAAAGATTTAAATCACCTTTAACGGAAATATAATCATTGCCACTGCCTGCATCGATAATACTGTTATTGCCGGTGTGATAGAGTTTATCATCGCCTGCTTCCGCATATAATTTATTATTATCGCCAAAGCTTGAAATAGAATCGCTGCCCATGCCCACATAGGCAATGTTATTACTGTTATAAAGTGCAATTGCATCATTACCTTCATGGGTGGTCACAGCATTATATTCGTTCATAAACATCAGCGCATAATCGCCGGTGTTAGGCGTCGTTTGATATTCTTGATATAGTGTCGGATCGATCGCTTGAGCGCAGATGGTACAGGCACAAATTGCCGTATTGTAGCCGACATAACCTTCTTGATCGCGTAATAATTCATTGCTGGTATTATTAAGTACTTTTAAGGTGACGCCCGTAGTGGATGTATTCGACATATCTAATTCCCCTCTGTACTGACTTAGTTTGCAAATTACTTTTCTAAGAATAGCAGCTGTATGAAATTTGTCCTGAAAAAACAATAATTTTTTAGGAATGAAATATGCACAAAAAGACGATTAAGAGAATGACAAAACTATGACAAATATTTTTAAGATCTTGGCATAAAAATTTCGTAAGCGTTTTCTGTGCCAAGTTGTCAACAAATTGCGTTGCATTGAATTTTTAGAATGATGATGAGCGTGGTTTAGCAAGAAGCGGTGATGGCGTAGTGCTATTATCTGCAATTTCACCATTTTCATGTTCTGCATTTTCGGCAGTAGCGCTCAATATTTGGATCCAATAATAGAGATCGTAATTTGCGCTAGGTGAAATAATTGATGCTGGCAAAAATTTATTAATATATTGAGTTAATGGATCCTGAGGTCGTGAGCTTGCTAATTCACGAAAAAAATTGGTATTAAGATTAATTTCTTGATAATTTTCCTCAATAAAATAGTGCGCATATTGCTGTGGTGTGATCAGAAATAAATGATTAGGACTTAATTCATCTAGGCAATTTGAATGTGCGCTCCATTTTTTAAATAAACATTTATCCTCATCCCAATTTAAATGAAACAATCTATTATAAAATTCGGTTTTATCTAAAATTTCAAAGATATTAATTAAGTCACTGGCACACATTGATTCATTCTCATTTTTTTTCTTGAGTGCATCATTCTTTTTACGTAACCCGTCGCAAACGGCTGCGGTTACAATCCCCACAAATTAGTAATTTTGATAGTTATCAATAACCTCTGCACAAAATTTAAAAAAACTATTCGCTTCAAAATAGCGCTGAATAAATTGCCCTGATGAATTTTTTGTTCTCACGGTTATGCTGTGGTCACCCGTGATTTTTAGGCTGGGATTATATTTATCAAACAAGGTCGTTAAATTTGATGAAGGATTTTGTGTATACATAACAATACCCTCGTTTTTAGTTTTAATTTAGCATAACACAAATAAAAAATTCTCTAAAGCAATAATAATATAAGTGCTCAAGAGTTGTGCGATATTTTTCAGCGTTGAATGGACTTATACTCTTCACACTTGAATTTAGTCTTTGTTAACTCGTGAAGAGGCTAAGATAGCTGTGGTTGAATATATCGAACGTTTTATAATAATTTTCGGCGCTCTAGCTTTTTAAATTATTTATCCCCTAACACATTTGAAATTCAAGCGTGAATATTATAGAGCTACTTGTCCATGAAGTTGGGTGAATTCCAATGAGACAGATGCGTCCTCCCGCGGTCATACTGCTGGATGACGTATTTTTCATTTGATGTAGCAACTAACATGATAAAATAAAATTTGCCTTACTTTCATAAAGTTTAGTATGATACAAAAATAATTTTAATTATTGCTATCTAAGAAAATTAACAATAAGAAAAGGAGTTTCTTAATGTTTGCAATTAATATTAATTTTTCTGGTTGGAAAATATATACAATATTGCAGAGTATTACTTCATTATCCTTGAATAATACACTCTACGTGAAAAATCTTTTTGCCGTGTTGTGTCTTAAAGCGACTGATAAAAATATTTTTCTAGAATTAAATAATTATATAACTAATACCTTGGGATTTAATGTATTGGGAGCAATATCCGATTCTAGTTATCCAATTACCTTATCGTTTAATGCGACGCTGATTTCCTTAGCAAAAACCTGTCATGGAACAATATTGAAATTACTTGGAAATACCACCACGTTACTTCCCGGTACACAAGCTGCAATCAATAATGCTGCGGTTGCTGTGGATGCTCATGACTGTGAGATATCATGGCTTTTTGAATCTTTAATTTCAGGTGGGGTCTTCGGTGTTGTCATCTTATTAGTAATTTTACTTCGTAGCTATCGCAAAGAATCCAATGTATCGGAAAATGAGGGATTAGCCAGCGGTGAGCAGTTTGCACATCACAATGAAGTCGCTATTGACCCACCAAATCCCTATCGTAGTGATTCAGAATCAGAAAAAGAAGGCGATAATCATCCTGTTCAAGAATCTTTTCAGAATGAAGGACCAACTTCACCCTAAAAAATTATTGTTCTTAGCAAAAGCCCCAAAGAGGAATTATTTATTATTTTCCTAAGTAATACGGCGTGAAAATATTTTTATTTCTCACTAAATTTTTTTAAAAATATCAATTAATTCAATTTCTGGTTGGACAGATACCTGTGACATAGTATTTTTAAGCTTCTCTAACTGGGCTTGATCTAACGCATTCAACAATTTAATTAATTCTTTAAGTAAAACCAAGCCCATTTTCCACAATCCACTCAGCATTGTAACGTTCATTTGGCAGGGCAAAATTATATATTTCTAAAAACATAGGTAAACGCATCCGTAGAGCTTCACTAATAGAGCTGGCTCCAGGTTTGCCAATGAAAAGATCAGCAACCTGATAATATTTTATAGTGGAATCACAATAGCTTATAACAATTTTATAATAACTTGTCTTTATGCGGATTAATTTTTTTTCTAAATCTTTATTTAATCCACATAGGAATATTACCTGTACAGATTTTGCTATTTGATTTAGAGCTAATGCAAGATTAATAGTATTATCACACGCATAATTGCCATAAGAAACTAATATTGTCGAAACATCTGGCTTTAGCACCATTACCATGCGCTCACGTGTACGATTAATTGGCGTATTTTGAGTAAATTCTTTATTAATTAATAAACCTGAAATCTGAAAAATTTGTTGTAGAGGGTATTTATGTTTTTTTGCTAGCTTATAAGCATGAGTGAATGAACCTTTTTATAAATTAAATTATAAACTTAAGTACTTCCCAAGCTTTTTATTAAATTTTTTAACTGTTTATTATTTTCTTTTATAAAAGTTAATGCGGTCTTACGAAGCCCATTAATATTATGTTGAGATGCATCTAGTGGATTTCCAATGCCGACAGGAAATTTATAATCCAAATAAAAAATATTCTGTTTGGACAACCCTAACAGTTGATTTTCGCCTAACTCTTCAATATACAAATGCAATAATTCATTATGATTACGGAATATCATCGCAATATAATCTTTTAAAGATGCCAGTAATCCATAGTCCTTATGTTGAGTAGCATGTGGTTTTTCGTAGCCAAGACCAACAAAAACTAAGATCTTAGGATTTTTGGGATATAATTTGTTTGCATAAATCAATGCGCTCATAATCGGATTATTAATCACCAAGGTAGGATCACAAAATAAAAAGTTTTTCTCAGAGTTTAAGGAATATACTTGTTGCGGATACATAACACCAGGAATCGCTGTGATCCCTCCTAGTAATTGATACACTAAAAAATTTTCTTTAATGCTGGAGCGCATCCGATTATAAAAAAATAAAGTTTTATGTTGTCTTATGTCATAACCAAAAATTAACACATTGCTCAAGAGTTGACTAAGTTGTATTTGGCCAAAATATTCACGCAAATCTTCTACCGTTGCTTGATTATTAATAAGTGGCATTAATAAACCATTCAGAGTAATAACTCTTCGCCATAGGCTAACTTTTAAATCTTTTTGAAAATTATTCGATAATATAGCCATTAAATCTGCCGCCGAGTAACGTGGAGCATCATGTTGATTGGATACAGTTAAACTGACTGCTTGCAAGGCACCTATAGAAGTTCCTGCAATGATATCAAATAATTCACTGATGGGCTTACCAGTTTTTCTTTCTATATATTCCAGCAAAGTCGTACTGGCAATGCCTTGCACCCCCCTCCCTCTAATACCAATATAGTAATAGGCTTATGCGGAGATATTGTTTCATAAAGAGCGAATGGAATGGCTAATTTCTTATTTGCATGAGTAATAACTTCCTGTTCTTTATAAAATTTTTCTATTTGTGCTAATTCATATTTTTTGAAACAGAAAATGCTGAAAAAGTAGACAAAAAAAATGAGGATTATGATTAAATTTAAGAGAGCAATTTTTTTGTAAACCATCATATTCTATTTTCATCTCCTTGAGTTTAACCCAAGCATGAAGAATTAACATCACATCCGTTGGAGTTAATTCTCATAATAATGCGATAAATTAGTCTATTTTTCAAAAACATCTCTTAACAAAATCGTTTGTTTACGATCGGGGCCTGTTGAAATTAAATCGATGGGGATCGCTAATAATTCTTCTATCCGTTTAATATAATTTTTAGCATTTTGGGGTAATTGTTCGTAATCTTGTATCCCAAATGTCGATTCTTGCCAGCCGGGTAATTCTTCGTAAATGGGTTCACATTGATTTAATAAAATCGCATCCATGGGGGGTGAAAAAATTTCCCCCTGAGGTGAACGATAGCTGGTACAAATTTTTATTGTTTCTAAACCATCGAGCACATCCAGTTTAGTTAACGCCAATGAGGTAAATGAATTCAAGCGGGCAACACGTCGTAAAATTACAATATCTAACCATCCACAACGACGAGGACGACCTGTTACCGTACCAAATTCGTGACCTTTTTCACGCATGCGCTCGCCAATAGAGTCGGATAATTCAGTTAAAAAAGGCCCTGAACCTACTCGCGTGGTATACGCTTTGGCGATCCCTAAAATTTCATCGATATTGCGTGGACCAAAACCACTACCGGTGCAAACTGCTCCTACCGTGGTATTTGAAGAGGTCACAAAAGGATAAGTGCCATGATCAATATCTAATAAAGTGCCCTGCGCGCCTTCAAATAATATATTTTCACCGTTTTGGTAAAGCTCCAAAATTTTTTCAGGCACATTAACGATCATCGGTTTAATGATTTCAGCATAACCATTTAATTCTTCTAAAAGAGCTTCGACATCGAAGGTATCCAAGCCATAATAATTTTTTAACATAAAATTATGATAATCGACAATTTCGATTAATTGCTCGCGTAATTGTTGCGGGTAATGCAAATAACCTAAACGCAACCCTCGGCGAGCTACTTTATCTTCATAGGCAGGACCAATGCCTTTACCAGTAGTTCCAATAGCATTTTTACCGCGGGCATTTTCACGTGCTTTATCGAGTGCGGCATGATAAGGCATGAGTAAAGGACATGATTCACTAACAAATAATCGATTTTTAACGGCAACGCCTTTATTTTCGAGATTTTGAATTTCTTCACACAGCGTTTGTGGAGAAACGACAACGCCATTACCAATAAAACATTGAGCATGCGCCCGCAAAATTCCTGATGGAATTAATCGTAGTGCTGTTTTTTCGCCGTTATTGACTAATGTGTGACCGGCATTATGACCACCTTGAAAACGCACCACAGCGTGCGCTTTATCGGTGATTAAATCGACAATTTTACCTTTGCCTTCATCGCCCCATTGGCTTCCTAAAATAACAATACTTTTTCCCATAATAGATTCTCAACCAAATTAAATATGAAATACAATAATCCAAATCACCGCGCCCGTTAAAAACACGATGAATGCAATTTTACGAATAGTGTGTAAATCAAGTTCCGCTAATTTACGCAAATGATTACGCCATTGTAAAGGGGCAATTAAAGGATATAAAGCCTCTGCAATTAAAAATAAAGCAAAGGCTCCTAATAAAACACGCCAAATATCCATCAGGCACCACTATGCTTTTTTGATGGCGCTTCCGCTTTTAACGATCCATTAATATTATTAAAATATTTAAAGAAATCGCCATCTGGGCTTAAAATTAGCATATTTTTCGCATTATCGAAAATATCCTGATATGCAGTCATACTCCGATAAAAAGAATAAAACTGTGGATCTTTTTGAAAGGCATCCGCATAAATTTCTGAAGCTTTCGCTAAACCAAATGCTTGCAACTCTTTTACTTCGCGTTGTGCGGTGGCAATAATCTGGATACGTTCACCGTCGGCTTCAGCACGAATTTCTGCGGCTTGACGTTCACCATCCGCACGATTTTTATTGGCAACCGTTTCCCAACGAGCAATCATACTTTGAAATAAGGCTTTTTTCACAGCATCCGGTAGATCTAACGATGTTAAGCGTAAATCGACAATTTCAATGCCTAGATCTTTCACACTGTCTGATACCTCACTACGCAAACGCTGCATGATATCTTCACGATCCAAGGCCACAATATCAGTTAATGAACGCGATTTAAAATCTGCACGCATCGAATTATTAATTTTATTTTCCATCAAACTTTCAGCATTACTAATTTTACCACTAACGGATGTATAGAATTTCGCTAAATTAACAATCCGCCATTTGACATAATAGTCGACCTGAAAATAGGTATCGTTTTCGATATACATGCGCGATGATTTTGCGACATTCGTTTGGATACGCGTATCAAATGTGAGTAGTTGATCAACAAACGGCATTTTAAAATGAAGACCAGGGCCGAATATTTTTGGCTCATTGGGAGTAACTTCACGAATTTTACCGAGCCGTGAAATCATTCCCGCTTGTCCTTGCTGAACAGTATAAATACTCGAAGCAATTAAGAGTAAAACAATAAATGCGAATAAAATACTAAATGTTTTGGCTGGGGTCATTTAGCGTATCTCCCGAGTTTGATTGCGTCCAGAGGGTGAATTACCGCGACGATAATTGGATGAGTTATTGCTTGCCATTTGTGTTGGATTATTTTGCGCAGCAGCGGTTTGCTGATCTAAACGCAAGGGTATATCCCCAGCCGTTTGTTCTGGAGGCAGTTTAATGGTTTGTAGGTTTTTATTGCTTGATAAATTTTGTTCTTGCATGAGTTGCGCCAGTGGCAAATACAATACATTGCTGCCTTTAGTGTCTACAAGCAATTTAGAACTGTGATTTAATACCGATTCAATGGTACTTAGATATAAACGCTCGCGTGTGACTTGGGGCGATTTTTCATATTCCGGTAAAATCGCATTAAATGCTGCGACACCACCTTGTGCGTTTAAAATAATTTTATCGCGATCCGCTTTAGCAAGTTGCACAATCCGTGCTGCCTCTCCTCGTGCCTTGGGCAAGACATCGGCACTGTAAGCGCGAGCTTGGTTGATGATCCGTTTTTTGTCTTCGCGTGCGCTGTTTGCATCGTCATATGCTTCGGAAACATTACCTTCTTGCGGAGGCTTAACGTGCTGCAAGTTAACATCGGTAATGATTAAACCGGTGTTGTAAGCTTTCATCGAATTTTTTAACGTACTCGCAATTTCATCGCGAATTAAGTCGTGTAATTTTTGCGGATCGACTTTTGCTAAGTGTTCCATTTTTTCAGGCGCTGCCGTTTCCACAGTTTCATTATCATCGGGTAATGTTAAATTAACGTCTAAAGGAACATTTTCTACAGGCAATACCGTATTGAGCTTCACTCGCCCCACCACTTGACGTACTGCCGCAGCCGTTGCTTGCTTTAAAGTCCCCACAGGATCGACTACGTTGAATAAATATTTTTCTGGATCGGCAATGCGATATAACACCGCTAATTTCACACTCACCATATAGGTGTCGCGCGTGAGCACTTCTGCCGGATATTCTAAGGTGCTAATTTGTTTAACATTCAATACTTCTTTGGTTTCAAAAAAACGCGCTAGCCAGTGAGGGCCTGGGCCTTCTGTGGTTAAGTAGCGCCCAAAACGTAACACTACGGCTTGTTGTGCAGGGCCGACAATATAGATCCCCGCTAAAACCCACACTAATAAAATCACACCGAGAATCGCCACAATAGGTTTGAGACTTAAGGTAAAATTACCTGAAAAATTACCACCCGATGAACTGCCACGAGATCCGGAAGATTTGCCGGAGAATTTTTTCACGAATTTACGCAACGCTTCTTCTAAATCGGGTAAACCATCGGATGATTTATTCGGTTGGCGTTTCCAGGGATCGCGTTGTTTAACGTCATTATCGTCTTTTTCATCTTTGTCCTTGCCAGGCTCATTCCAAGGCATAAGCAACAACCTCGCTGTTGTGGGTTTATAGTCATCGCGCAATTAAGAGCGCGACTGTTATAGTACTGATTAAATTGTTTTTTGTCGAATAGCTTTGTGGAAAAATTTTATTCTGACATTGTGTGTAATAAAAAAATTCATTACTGATGATGAGCGAATAACCGTTGATATTCGGGTTTTGCTAAGCGAATGGATAATAAAAAATTGCCCGTTTCATCGATACTCTCGCTAACAATTGCACCAAGATGATATAACTCTGCACGTAATTTCGCTTCTTGCGGGAGTAAAATAATTTTTTTAACAATATAATCGTGAGCCAAGCGTTCAGCAATCGCCTGGCGTAATAAATCGATACCAAGATGATAATGTGCCGAAATATTCACGCGTTGAATAATACCATTTTCCGTGCGTTCAATCCGTGGTTCAGCGTTGGGAAGTCGATCGATTTTATTATACACTTCAATACAAGGCACTTTATCCGCATGAATTTGTTTTAATACTTTCTTCACTTGGTCGGCGTGTAAATGACGTTCATCCGCAGCGCTATCAATGACATGAAGTAACAGATCGGCTTCGCGCGTTTCTTCTAGTGTGGCATGAAATGCTTCAATAAGATTATGCGGTAAATCGCGAATAAATCCGACGGTATCGGCTAAAACAATTTCGCCGACGGGCGGTAAAAATAATCGTCGTAGTGTGGGATCGAGCGTTGCAAATAATTGATCGGCAGCGAAGACATTGGCATCCACTAAGCTATTAAATAAGGTAGATTTTCCCGCATTGGTATAGCCCACCAAGGCAACCGTAGGCACCGCATGACGCACACGTTTCGCCCGCGCTAATTCGCGTTGCATTTTTACTTTTTCTAAACGTTTTTGAATATGAAGAATTCTGCCTTTCACCAAACGTCTATCGGTTTCAAGCTGGGTTTCGCCTGGCCCTCGTAAACCAATTCCACCTTTTTGACGCTCTAAATGCGACCAACCACGCACTAAGCGAGTGGATAAATGATGCAGTTGGGCTAATTCAACTTGCAGTTTACCAGCAAATGAACGGGCACGTTGCGCGAAAATATCTAAGATTAAACCCGTGCGATCGAGTACGCGTGCTTGCAACGCGGTTTCGAGATTGCGTTCTTGAGCAGGTGATAAGGTTTGATTAATAATCACAAGCTCTGCGCCTGAGGATTGCAGAGCTTGTTTAATTTCTTCGACTTTGCCAAGACCCACAAAATAACGGGCATCAGGCCGAGGTCGTTTTGCACTAATCAGTGATGGAATTTCAGCACCAGCGGCTTGCGCTAATAATTGAAACTCTTCTTTCTCGCCAGGTTGTTCGTCTTGCTGACTCACAACAACGTAAACCAAAATACAGCGATTACTATTAGTGATGGGTCTGTCTAACAAAGTTTACCTAACAACTAAATAATATTACCACCGTCTTCGTCACCAGGCATTGGCGCCATTTTGACATTGCGCGCTGGAACGATAGTGGAAATAGCATGTTTATACACCATTTGGTTAACAGTATTTCTTAATAACACCACGAATTGATCGAATGATTCGACTTGTCCTTGTAACTTAATACCATTGACCAAATAAATCGACACCGGAATTTTTTCTTTGCGTAGTGCATTTAAAAAAGGGTCTTGTAAGCTCTGCCCTCTTGACATCGTTTGTTCTCCTTCCCTTATTCGTTATCAACATTAAAACACTGCGGTTTGCTTAGAGCCTGTTTAAAATTTCTTAGGTTTAAAATGCTACAGATTTAGCCTATCATCAGAAATTTTAAACAGGCTCTTGTCGCGCCCAAAACACCGCAAATTAAGGCTGCCTAGTCTATCATGCCTTATTTAAAATAAGCAATTAACTTGTCATTTTTTTATTGCTTAAATTAAAGTAAGCAAGGATGCAATGCGTTCACTCACTAATTTAAAAACCAAATGAGTTTTATCCGCATTATCGCTATTAACAGCGTGCAATTCTGGCCAATTTCTTAACCACGTTAATTGCCGCTTTGCCAGTTGTCGAGTGGCGACAATACCCTTCTGACACATTTCATTATAAGAATAAACACCGTCTAAATATTGCCAAATTTGACGATATCCCACTGCACGCATTGCCGGTAAATCGAGATGTAAATCTTCACGTGCTCGCAGCTTTTCCACCTCTTCAATAAATCCCATTTTTAGCATCTGCAAAAAACGATTCTCGATGCTTTGATGTAAAAATTTACGATCTTCTGGGATTAATCCAATATTAAAAAATTGATAGGGTAAATCATTCGGTGGCTGTTGAAAAAAATAATCACTCAAGGGTTTGCCAGTTAAATAAAATACTTCCAGGGCGCGCTGCAAGCGTTGCGGATCGTTAGGATGTATTCTTTTTGCCGACTGAGGATCGATTTTCGTTAATTCTTCATGCAGTGCCGTCCATCCTACTTTTTGGGCTTTATGATCGATTGCTTGGCGGAGTTGAGGTTCTGCCTCGGGTAAGACGGCGATACCTTGCTGCAGAATGCGATAATACAGCATGGTTCCACCCACTAATAAGGGAATCTTTTTATGGCGAAAAATTTTTTCAATCGCAAGAACAGCATCCTCACGAAATTGCGCCGCAGAATACGCTTGGCTGGGATCGCAGACATCGATGAGATAATGAGGAATTTGAGCTAAAGTTTCATTATCGGGTTTGGCTGTACCAATATTCATAGTCCGATAAACCATCGCCGAATCCACGCTCACAATTTCTAACGGAAATTCCTGCGCTAAATTCACGGCAATATCACTTTTCCCACTGGCAGTAGGGCCCATTAAACAAAAAATGGTTATTTTTTCTGACTTCAAGAGAGCTTCGCCATATTCGTGAGTGAAATTTGTTGCCAAATTCCCTCGTTATTTTTATTTTCTAATTTTTCGATATCTCGCAATAAGATATTCATTTCTTGGGGAGATAAACGATTACGTTGTTTATTAACGCCATGTTGTGCTAATTCGTATACTATTTTCTCAGCATTAAAACGCTTTTTAGTTTGTATAAACTCTAAGCCTGCCGTTAATAATTCACGAAAATTAGCATTGCGAAGTAATTTGGGTAATTTTCTTAGTACGATAGCTTCTTCATTTAACCGATCTATTTCAATTCCATATTGATTAAATACCGTCTGAATGTGATCAAAATTATTTAATAATTTTTCGGAAACAGCAATGGTTTCAGGGATTAATAGAGGTTGAACAACAATAGCGTTTTGATTAAATTGATTCAGCAATCGTTGATAAATTAATATTTGCTGTGCTTTCTCCACATTTAATAAAATTAATCCTTCACTATTTTCCGCAATAATATATTTTTCGTGAACTTGCGCAAGCGCACGTCCTAGAGGTCCATTGGCTAAATCAGGCTCGGGTTTAATTTCTGGAGAGTCATATAACTTATTCGCAGCCGTTTCATGATAATAATAGGGTTCACTCGGTTCGTGAAGTCGATGAGATTGCGTGGGTATCGATTGCGCGTAATCATCGTCCTGAGAAACCGGGCGTACCGTTTGCGTATTCGCATAATCAAATTTTAAATTAACGACTTCTGTGGATTTTGCTAATGCTTCTTGAATAGCACTGGTAATAAAATCGTGAACTAAACGCGCTTCACTAAAACGTACTTCGTGTTTAGTCGGATGAACATTGACATCAACCTCACCGGGATTGATATTTAAATATAACGCATAAGCGGGATAACGCCCTTCCGCTAATTTATCGCCATAGGCTTGACGAATAGCATGAGAAATTAATTTATCTTTAATGACTCGGGCATTAACAAAAAAAGATTGTAAATCGGCTTGATTGCGCGTGAACTCTGGCACAGCAATCCATCCAGTTAATTGCAACCCATTGCGCTCCATATCAATCGCGACCGCATGACGCATAAAATTTGAACCGTATAATTTTGCTAACCGTTGTTCTTTATTTAAAATATCGTGTGCCGGTTTAAATTCAAAGACACTGCGTTTATTGTGTTTAAAGCTAATTCCAATATCAAAACGACTCAAGGCTAACTTACGGATCATTTCTTCAATGTGATTAAATTCCGTTTTTTCGGTACGCAAAAATTTGCGCCGCGCGGGCGTATTGTAAAACAAATCGCGCACTTCCACGGTGGTACCATCGTTGTGAGCAACGGGCACTAATGAAGGCTCTTGATCGTTTCCTTCCACTTGAATACGCCAAGCCGAGCGATGCCCTGCCATGCGCGAACTTAAACTTAAACGTGACACTGCAGCAATGCTTGCCAAGGCTTCACCACGAAAACCTAAACTCATAATTTCACGTAAATCATCGGTTTTGCGAATTTTGCTGGTAGCATGACGCGCTAACGCGTTCGGTAAATCTTCTTTGGGTATGCCACAACCATTATCACGCACCCGAATTAATCGCAAGCCACCGCGCTCAATATCAATTTCAATACGTTTCGCGCCGCTATCGATGGCATTTTCCACTAATTCTTTTACCACCGAATAAGGTCTTTCGACAACTTCACCCGCCGCAATTTGATTAGCGACTAATTTATCTAACACTCGAATTTGCATAACAGTCCTTTATTTTCCAGGGATCATGAGCACTTGTCCTACCCGCAATTGCCTACTGGATAATTTATTATAGGAAATGAGTTGATCTTGGCTTACCTGATATTGAACTGCAAGCTTCGATAAACTATCTCCTCGTTTAACGATATAGCGAATATTTTGTTTTAATGTAGCAAAATACGACCCTAATGGCGGGTGTTTTAGGAAATAACCTTTTACCCCTTGAGCTACCGCATTCGCTAATTGTTGTTGATAACTTCTACTACTTAACCGTCTTTCTTCGAATGGATTAGAAATAAATCCAGTTTCAATTAAAATCGAAGGAATATCGGGGGATTTTAATACGACAAAACGCGCTTGTTCAACTCGAGAATGATGTAAACTGGTAATTCTATCCAGTTGATGTAATACCGTTGCTCCCAATCTTAAACTGGAATTAATGGTTGCAGTTTGCGATAAATCGAGTAAAACACTGCGCAATAAATCGCCTTTATTCGCTAAATTAACACCGCCTAATTCTGAATAGTTTTCTTTTTCGGCAAGCCAACGCGCAGCTTCACTACTCGCTCCTCGCTCTGAAAGTGCAAATACCGAAGCTCCTCGTGAGCGTGCATGAACAAAGGCATCAGCGTGAATAGAAACAAAAATATCCGCTTGATCTTGACGTGCTAAACGCAAACGATCACGCAAGGTAATGTAGTAATCACTTTTACGAGTTAATTCTGCTTTAAATCCAGGCATGTTATTTAATATCGCTTTTAAATATCGAGCAATGGCTAACACCACATCTTTTTCGCGCACCCCATTTGGCCCAGTGGCACCTGGATCTTTTCCACCATGTCCCGGGTCGATGACCACAATCACAGGACGTGATTGAGTGTTATGAGGTAATACCACCTCGGGTACTAAATTCGGTTTTTGCGTAATTGTTTTCGGAGGTTGTGTGGTAGCGGGTTTTGCAATACTTGAAGGAGGATGATTAATCGCCAGATCGATAACGAGACGATGCCCATAAGTGCCTTGTGGTGATAATTTAAAAAATGTAGGTGTAGCCGCTTGCAATAAGTCAAATACTAAGCGTAAATGATGTTGATTCTGGCCGATACGAATATCATCTACAATGGTATTTTTTAAGAGTTTACGCGGGGGACGCAAGGTGAATTGCGTTGCAGGTAAATCAATAATAACGCGTTCGGGATCGCGCAGCGTAAACGTTTTATAATCAGGAATAGGGCCAGAAAAATCGAGCACTAACCGCGTACGCTGATTATCGTGCGAAGCACGCAAACGCGTAATTTCTACTGCCCGTGCTATTGTCTGCCAGCACAATAACAAGCATCCCAGCACAACCGCCGAGACAATCAACCTTGGATTTTTCAACCACTGCTCTCCTTAAAGCGCGCCCACGCCCGGCATTATAGCAACTGCAACAAATCACGGCCAATTTCTGTGTGCGATTCAAAGTGTAATTTGCGAATATCTCCCTGAATCTCAAATCGGATCTCTAAATCTGGCTGGCCTAATGCCCCTTCAGCTTTTTCTGGCCACTCCACGCAACTCCATCCTCGAGCAATATAGTCATCAATGCCAATAAAATATAATTCTTCTGGATCGTGAATGCGATATAAATCGAAATGGTGAAGCGTATTATTTTTTAATGAATACGATTCTACCAAAGTATACGTCGGACTCGGCACATTCCCCTTATAACGAAAACCCGCTAATAATCCGCGCACAAAGGTGGTTTTACCGGCGCCTAAGTCACCATGCAAAAAAATTAATACCCGTTCGATTCCAGGCACGGCTAATAATCCAGCAACGGCTGACATTTGCTCGGGTGAATTGACTTGTAAAGAAAATTTCATGTTTGATTAGCATTCCCTTTTAATTTAGTGCATGACTTGAATTAAGGTTTGAATCACATCGCTGGCAATTAAACCGCGCTGACCTAGCCTTGCTGCGATATCACCGGCTCTGGCATGCGCGCACACGCCAATTTGTGCACTTAAGGCTAAAGGAAAACCTTGCGCTATCAATGCAGCTATCACACCGGTTAACACATCGCCCATACCCGCCGAAGCCATACCAGGATTGCCCTCGCCACAGACGGAGTGTAGTTTTTCTTGGCTCATGATTAATGTACCCGCCCCTTTTAATACCAGCACACCTTGGTAGCGCTCGCACGCTGCGTGTAACTGTTGCCAGCGATTTTGCTGAATGTGTTGAACATCACAATGATTCAAACGCGCTAATTCTCCAGGATGTGGCGTTAAAATCCAATTGGCGCGCGTGCTAGGTGCGAGTGCTAATAAATTAAGAGCATCAGCATCAACAATCAGCGGCAACTGAGTTTTCAATACCGCTTGCCATAACGATTTCCCCCATGACTGTTGACCCAGTCCTGGGCCTATGGCAATCACCGTCGCACGGGATAAAAGCGGTGCAAGTTGTTCGCTCGAACTGATCCCATGAGCCATGATTTCTGGTCGATGCGCTACCACCGCATTCACGTGTTCAGGACGCGTTGCCACACTCACTAAACCTGCACCTGCTCGCAATGCTGCTTCAGCACTCAAGATAACCGCACCCGCCATACCTTCATCGCCACCTACGATTAAAACATGGCCAAAATTTCCTTTATGGGCATTACGAAGTCTGGGAACTAAATAGGACTGAAAGTCATCGAGAACCACTCGCTGTGAAAAAGGGGCAATTTTATGATATAAACTTTCTGGCATATTAATTTTATCGACGCTGATTTTTCCACTCACACTCACACCGTCCCCTGTGACTAAACCTAATTTCAGGCCAATAAAGGTTATGGTATGTGTGGCAATCACTGAATTTCCGGCAATGCTCCCCGTATCCGCAATTAAACCTGAAGGCACATCGATGGCTAGAACAGGTCTATTGGCTTGATTAATTTTCTCGATTATAACCGCGACTTCTGAATTTATGGTGTTCGTTAAACCAATACCTAACATCGCATCGACTATGACATCACATTGCAAATCGGCATTGCTATGCCAAGGCGTCAATAAGACGTGAGCGCGTTCTGCGGATTGCCATGCTAACTGAGCAACCGCAGTAAGTTGACTCGGTTCGCCTAAATAAAATACCTCTACGTCGAGACCTGCTAATGACGCTAAGCTTGCCAGAATATAACCATCGCCGCCGTTATTGCCTTTACCACAAATCACTTTAATTTTTTTGGCCTGCGGCCACTCGGTTTTTAATACTTGCCAGGCCGCTTCACCCGCATGTTGCATCATAGAAAATTCAGTTAATCCATATTCACCGACCGCACGATGCTCAAATTCGCGAATAGCGGTTGTGGTATATATTCCATTATCGATGTGTGTCGTCACCTATCATCTGTCCTGTCGCAATTACTTGCGCATGAGTATACAATAAGCGCAATTAAGAATGTAATGCACCTGTTTAAATGAATCAGTCTATCGACTACGCACAGTTATCAAATCACATTAAACTCTGGGGACGTGAGCTTGGATTTCAACAGATTGGGATCAGCGACACCGATTTAACTCAAGCCAGCGAATTTTTGCAACAATGGTTAGGAAAACAGTATCACGGTGAGATGCAATATCTGCAACGTCATGCCAGTTTACGCGCACAACCACAACAATTAATCCCCAACACGCAAAGTGTGATCTGTGTGCGTTTAAATTATTTACCACCCAATGTAGAATTATTTTCGCTATTAAAAAAACGTGACCATGCCTATCTTTCGCGTTACGCTTTAGGGCGGGATTATCATAAATTAATTCGTAAACGCTTAACGCAATTAGCGTTGAAAATAAAAACTGAGATTGGCGATTTTCAATATCGAGCGTTTGCCGATAGCGCACCCGTTATGGAAAAACCGCTTGCCGTTAAAGCCGGTTTAGGCTGGATGGGTAAACACACCAATTTACTCCACCGTGAGGCAGGATCGTGGTTTTTTCTCGGCACGCTCTATACCGATTTACCCTTACCAGCCGATAAACCACTTGAAAGTCATTGTGGAAAATGCCAAGCCTGCTTGAAAATTTGTCCGACGCAAGCAATCGTCAAACCTTATGAATTAAATGCCAGCCGTTGCATTTCTTATTTAACCATCGAATTACGCGGTTCGATTCCAGAAGAATTACGTCCGTTAATGGGTAATCGTATTTATGGTTGCGATGATTGCCAGTTAGTTTGCCCATGGAATCGCTACGCTCAAATGACTGAAGAAACCGATTTTTTACCCCGTCACCATCTCGATAATTGTACTCTTTTAGAATTATTTGCCTGGGATGAAAACACCTTTTTTAAAAAAACGGAAGGATCTGCAATTCGTCGCATTGGTTATGCCTGTTGGTTGCGTAATATTGCGGTAGCGCTGGGCAATGCACCCTTCGATGAAAAAATAATTTTCGCATTAACAGAAAAAAAAGCATACGATAACGATTTAGTGCGCGAACATGTGCTCTGGGCTTTACAACAACAAGAGCAAAAACGATTAAACGGTGATAAGACATGGATGAAACAACATTAGCGAATTGGGTTTATCATCAACATACCCATACGATTAGCTGCAAAGGAATGTGGATTGCCGAATATTGCCACGAGCTACCCCGCATTGAAAAAAATCAATTTCCTCAAGAAGACATTACCATCGATGTCACTAAAATTTCACAACTCGATAGTGTCGGCGCTTTAGCATTATGTCATCTGGCCGAAGATTTAACTCAACGTCATTTCAATTTTAAATTAATCGGGTTTAATGACGAACAACAAACATTATTTAACTTAATTCGCGATCAACACCATGCCTTAGAAAAACCAGCGAGTCTCTCGAAACATTCTTTTTTATATCGTTTAGGCAAAATGTCATTTGCCGCTATTAGCGAAGGCATTTCATTTTTAAGTTTTTTAGGTGAAACTGTTTGTGTGCGCCCGCGTGAAATTCTCCGCATGAAAAGTTTATTCTTCAAAGCGATTATTGCTACGATCGATAAAACCGGATTTCGTGCTTTGTTAATCGTGGGATTACTTTCCATTTTAATTGGCGTTGTCTTAGCGTATCAAATGGGTGTGCAATTACAAAGTTATGGCGCAGAAATTTATATTGTTGATTTACTCGGCATTGCAATTTTTCGTGAATTTGGCCCATTAATTACTGCTATTATTATTGCCGGCCGCACCAGTTCTTCCTTTACCGCAGAAATTGGCACCATGAAAGCCAAAGAAGAATTAGATGCCCTCCGCACACTAGGATTATCGCCAACGCGCTTACTGGTTTTACCTAAAATTCTCGGTTTAATGATTGCTCTCCCATTATTAACTGTATGGGCAGATGGCTTTGGTGTATTAGGGGGCATGCTCATGTCAAAATCAATGTTGGGTATCAGCTATGCGGATTTTTTAATTCGATTTAAAGAAAACGTCGCACTCCGCCACTTGTTAATTGGTTTATCTAAAGCGCCTGTGTTTGCATTATTAATTGCCAGCGTGGGCTGTTTCGAAGGTTTTCGCGTCACTGGCAGTGCGGAAAGTGTTGGGCAAAACACGACAAAAAGTGTCGTGATTGCTATTTTTTTGATTATTGTCACCGATGCCGCTTTTTCCATTTTATTCAGTTGGAATAATTTATGAGTGAAGCTAAACCGATTATTGAAATTCGTAATTTATCGACTTTTTTCGGCGATAAATGCATTCATCATAATATTGATTTAACCGTCTACTCGCGAGAAATTTTAGCCATCGTCGGCGGCAGTGGGAGTGGCAAAACCACGTTAATGCGCGAAATGCTCATGCTTCATCCCCCCACGCGCGGATCCATTACTCTTTTTAATCACGATATTACTCAACTCAGTTTTGATGAGAGACAAAAAATTCAACCTAACATTGGCGTGATGTTTCAACAAGGCGCTTTATTTTCCTCGTTAACCGTGCAAGAAAATATTGCTTTTCCCTTAACCTTACACACACAATTATCCAAAAAAATGATTGATGAAATTGCCTTAATCAAAATGCAACTCGTTGGCTTGCCCCTGTCGGCAAGCCAGTTGTATCCCGCTGAATTAAGTGGGGGGATGATTAAACGCGTCGCGGTAGCACGAGCCATAGCCAGAGATCCGACCTTATTATTTTTAGATGAACCCACCGCCGGACTCGATCCCAATGGTGCAGGTGCTCTTGATGATTTAATTTTAGAATTACATAAGACTTTAGGTTTAACGATTATTTTAGTCACTCATGATTTAGATACCTTGTGGAAAGTCAGTCATCGCGTGGCTTTTTTAGGGCAAAAAAAAGTATTAGCCGTGGATTCGATGTCAGCATTAACACAATCGAACGATCCCGATATTCACGCCTATTTTAACAGTCCGCGTGCGAAAAACGCTCAAGCTGCGTATCTGTGAAAAAAACAAAGTTATTTAGAATATTTGTCGAGTCTATCGGCAATTCAGAATTTTATTAACGCCTGACGAGTAGTACCAATTCTCTGGGCTTCTTTATCCAAAGAATCCAGCATCCAGGAAGGTACATCTACGTTTATTCGCTTCATAGTAAAACCTGGGCGCTTAGCTTTCTCCATTTAAAATTTGTTAAACAAATCTATTAAATCCCCTGCAAGATGCTATAATCATGCGATTAATATTTCATTCAAACAGAGGCTTAGCGCACATGGATGCAAAGGTGAATTACACGGTAGTGGGTATTTTCATCATTGCCTTGTCGATTGCCTTAATCTACTCCATTGTTTGGCTCACTACGGGCGTTTCCAGTAAACATTACACAACCTATGTGGCCAATGTTCACGAATCTGTCTCGGGTTTATCGGTGCAATCGCCGGTGAAATATAATGGTGTGCAAGTAGGTTATGTCACTTCCATCAGTTTAAATCCCCACGATCCCTCGCAAGTACGCTTATTATTAAACATTGAAAGCGATGCCCCCATCCGCACCGATACCACAGCTACCATTGAAAGCCAAGGATTAACTGGCCTTGCTTATGTCGGATTACGCGGAGGCTCACCTCATGCCGCATTACTCACCATTGAGCCAGGTCAAGATTATCCCGTCATTCAAACTCGCCCTTCGTTATTTTTGCGTCTTGATACGGCATTACGTAACTTAACCGGAAATTTGGATAACATCACTCAAGGAATAAAATCCGTTTTTGACGATCAAAATCAACAAACGTTCAAATCCATTTTAAATAATTTACAAAATACCACCAGCGTACTGGCCAAAAATTCTGAACGTTTAAATACGCTTCTCGATAATTTAAATGTGGTGTTAAAAAATACCGCCACTGCTAGCCAACAATTTCCACAACTCACCCAAAATGCCAATAAAACTTTATTAAATTTACAAAGTATGAGTGAAAGTGTCAAAAATACCAGTCAACAATTTGCTATAGCGGTGAAAAAAGGCACGGTAACGTTAAATCAAGTGACCAGCCAAATTACTCCGCAATTGTACGATGCCTTGCAAAACTTCGCCAATTTAAGCGGAAAATTAAGTTTTTTGACCAATGAATTACAACACAATCCAGCGATGTTAATTCGCGGTAAATTACCCGCAGCGCCGGGTCCTGGGGAATCTTAACACATGAAATATTTAATGTTATTAATGAGTATTCTTCTACTCAGTGGCTGTAACCTTCTCGCTCCCCAAGCTACTTCCACCATGAATACGTTTACGGTTGCACCGAATTTAGCGATCCCCGTAGCGCGTAACCTGCATCGCTCGATTTTAATCACCACACCAGAAGCAATTCCTGAATTAAAAACCGAAAAAATGGCTTATTTCCAGCAGAATTGGCTTATCCAGTATTACACTAAAAACCGTTGGATTGCCCCACCCGCACAAATGCTTTTACCGATTATGGTCGATACGTTAAATCGCACCCATCATTATCGCGCGGTGGTGAGTTCACCGTTTACTGGTGTGACTGAATATCGCTTGGATAGTCAGCTGATTCGTTTTCAACGCGTATTTTATGCGTCAAGCACAGCAGAAAGTGAATTTTTGATTACCTTGCGCGCGCAATTAGTCAATGCTAGCAGCGAAAGAATTATCGCCAGTCGTGAAATTTCCATTGGCGTTCCTGTTAACAGTATTTCACCTTACGCTGGCGTCCATGCCGCGAATCAAGCCATTGCACAATTAATGCAGCAGTTAGCGCAATTTTGTGTGACTAACACTTAATTTACGCATCCACTGTTTCTAAAATTGCGGTGATATAAATAGTTTCTTTAGGCACATCCTGATAACCATCACGTGACGTTGTTGGTGTTGATTTAATCGCATCCACCACATCCATACCTTCAACAACTTCACCAAACACACAATAACCCCAACCACTGGGTGATTTGGTTTTAAAATCTAAAAAATCATTGTCTTTAACATTAATAAAAAATTGCGACGTGGCAGAATGAGGATCGTTGGTGCGCGCCATGGCAATAGTGCCACGTTTATTAGATTTACCTTTATCTGCCTCGTTTTCAATCGGATCGAGGGTTTCTTTGCGATCGAGATTATCGGTTAAACCACCGCCCTGGATCATGAAATTATTGATCACACGATGAAATACAGTACCTTCATAAAATCCTTGCTTAACGTAATTTAAAAAATTTTCTACGGTAATAGGGGTATTTTCATGATCTAATTCAATTTTAATATCACCTAATGTTGTTTTAATCGTAATCATACTCTAATCCAAATTAAAAAAATGTTCGCGATAGTAACACAATTCAGCAATAGAGTCGCGAATATCTTCCAGTGCTAAATGTTTTGATTCTTTGCTAAATCCAGGCATAATTGCCGGTTTCCAACGCACAGCTAACTCTTTAACAGAACTCACGTCTAAGTTACGATAATGAAAATAATCGTGAAGCGCTGGCATATAGCGATAAATAAAACGGCGATCTTGGCAAATGCTATTCCCACACATCGGTGATTTACGCGGCGGCACATATTCCATAATAAAATTTAAAATAATTTCTTCAGCATCTACTTCAGAAAACTGACTAGAACGCACTCGATCTAACAAACCCGACTGCGAATGGTGGGTGGTGTTCCACTCGTCCATTGCCATTAAAATCGTTTCGCTTTGATGAATGGCAACGACAGGACTTTCCGCTAAAATTGTTAAATGTTTATCGGTAACCACAGCGGCGATTTCAATTAATTTATCGCTTTCGGGTTTTAAGCCCGTCATCTCACAGTCGATCCAAATTAAATTTTCTGCATCAGGTTGCATCATATTTTTATTCCGAAATGTTCAAAAGAGGTGTAGTATGCAAAATTAACGGATCAAAATCCAATTTTTCTTGTGGAGACATCATGAAAATCACGTTTTTTTATGTTTTGTTAGCAGCGGCCTATTGTTTAGGATCATTTTCAAGCGCTGTCTTTTTCTGCAAAATAAAAGGATTTCCTGATCCCAGAAAGCATGGCTCTGGCAACGCCGGTGCTACGAATGTTTTACGTATCGCCGGAAAATCTGCCGCGTTGTGCGTGCTCTTATTAGACACTCTAAAAGGTTTTATTGCTGTCAGTATTGCAAAACTCTGCGGTATGGATGGCTTAGCTGCAGCATTAATTTTATTCGCGACGGTAATAGGTCATATCTTACCAATATTTTATGGCTTTAAAGGTGGCAAAGGTGTAGCCACCGCACTTGGCGGCTTTTTAGGGCTATCGCCCATTTTAGCGCTTAGTGCATTGATCATTTGGCTCGTGGTTGCTGTTATCACTCGCTATTCTTCTTTATCCTCAATTATGGCGATTACCAGTGCTCCCGCTATGAATGAATTTTTCGGCAATTCCCATTATTTTCTCGGTCTATTGTTAATAGCCATTCTCATCGTAGTGAAACACTGGAGTAACATCGAACGCCTCTTAGATGGCAGCGAACCTAAAATCGGCAAAAAATTGTCGACTCTAGATGAATAGTGTTGTGGTGTGGTTTTTTTCCTGAAATCTTGATTTGGCCGTCAACGATCCATCTCGGTTAATGGCCAACGCGCTTTCACTTCAATTCGATAATCTGTTTTCAGCACGCGCTGTTGATAATAACAAAAACCCGCATAAGCAATCATTGCGCCATTGTCGGTGCAAAATTCTGGACGGGGAAAAAATAATTCGATCCCGGCTTGCTCGGCAAATTCATGCAATGCGGTGCGTAACGCCACATTGGCCCCTACCCCTCCCGCAACAACTAATTGTGAAGATTGCGTCATGGTTAATGCTCGTTGTACTTTATTAATTAAAATATCCACCACCGCCGTTTGAAATTCCAAAGCTAAATCCGCGCAAAATTGTGGACTGTGATCGCTTTGCTGAAAACTATTTAATACCGCCGTTTTTAAACCACTAAAACTAAAATCACAATTAGCACGTGTCAGTAAAGGACGGGGCAATTTAAGTTGATTGGCTCGTCCTTGCGCTGCTAATTGTGCGAGTAATGGCCCACCAGGATAGGATAAACCCAATAATTTAGCGGTTTTATCGAATGCCTCTCCAACCGCATCATCGATGCTTTGACCTAATAATTGATATTTTCCTAATGCGTGCACCTGCATTAATAAGGTATGTCCCCCAGAAACTAATAAGGCGGTGAATGGGAATTGCGGTTGCTTATTTTCTAAGAAAGGAGCTAATAAATGTCCCTCCATATGATGAATGGGAATGGTGGGAATATTCAGCGCAAAGGCTAAACTTTCTGCAACACTGGCCCCCACGAGTAAAGCGCCGACTAATCCTGGACCGCTAGTATAGGCTATGGCGTGCAAATCTGCTTTCGTGAGCTTTGCTTCCTGCAAGGTATTTGCAATTAAGGGTAAAATTTTACGAATATGATCCCGCGATGCCAACTCAGGAACCACGCCACCATATTGCGCATGAACAGGAATTTGGCTATAGAGTTCATGCGCCAGCAATCCTCGTTCGCTGTTATAAATCGCAATACCCGTTTCATCACAAGAAGTCTCGATACCTAGTATATTCATTGCAAAAACTCAAATTAATCATAACAATTTTTAAAATAAAGCTTCCAAATATAATAACCTAAAAATATTGCGCGAAAAATGAAGAAGCTATAAAAGGATATCCATAATCCGACGTTACCATATTTACTCAAAGCTAACCATACTATAAACGATAGGATCAAAGTAATGATCATACTATTTCGCATCTCTTTAAAAAGATTAGCACCAATCGCAATACCATCCAATAAAAAACTTGGAAAGGCGATGAGTGGTAGTAAAGCAACATATGGCATGTATTGATATGCCGCTACTTGCACACTGGTTAGATTAGTCATGATGTTTATTAGACTATTTCCAAAAATAAAATAAATAATTGTTAGCAATAAGCTAAACAATAACACCCAAATTCCCACATCAAAAATGACCTTTTTCATTAACTCAGAATTTTTTTTACCTAACGCTTCGCCTGCCAAAGCCTCTGCAACATTATCAAAACCACCCAAGGCATTGGCAATAATTTGAAAAAAATTCATTAACAGCGTATTCACCGCTAAAATCAGGCTACTAATATGACTGCTCCAAATAGTGAAGAATGAGAATACGATAATAATACATGCTGTGCGAATGAAAATATCGCTATTAATATACAGAAGTACTTTGATTTTATTGAGCTTAAACTTGGTCGTTTTGATAATATTCTTCAGATCATAATAGTGAGATAAAATAACAAAACCAACTACCAGACCCGCATATTGAGCAATGATATCAGCAACCGCCAACCCTTTTATATTTAAATGAAACACGTAAACTGCAACAATAGAAAGTACAATAGCAAGGATATTGGTAAAACTTAATAATAGTAAGGTAGCAGAAGATTTTTGTAGAGCCAGCAACGTACCCACCAAGACAAAGCTGATTAATACTGCCGGTGCGCCCCATATCCTAATTAAGTAATATTGGCTTAATATAAACTGGATGTTTGGGGTAGCGTGAATAAATAATTGCGTTAGTTGGTACAGAGGGTATTGTAATATTATAAGTAATAACCCTATTGCAAGAGCCAAGCCCATGCTGTGAGTTAACGTATCGTTGATTTCTTGCTGGTTGTCTGCGCCATAAAATTGTGCTATCAAACCTGTGCTAGACATTCTAAAAAAACCCAATCCCCAGTATAAAAAATTAAATATCATTGCACCTAAACCAATAGCCGCAAGATAATCACTACTAGGCAAATGCCCAACAATAAAAGTATTGCAGAGTCCCAGCAGCGGCACGCTGATATTCGATAGAATCAGTGGAAATGCCATCCTAGGAATTTTTGTATTGAATTGCATAATGTTATTGATTACCTATTTGCAAAGATTATGCTGCTCATCATCCTTTAAGAGCCTGTTCAAAGAGAATGACAAGATAAGCCTTAAATGAACAAGAGGAGTAAGTCCCAGAGACTAGAAATTACCAAAATGCCCCAACTTCGGCAAATTTAACTAACTAAACCTTAAGCGCGCATCGCAAATTTGCATTCTCCCCCTCTTTTCGTTTACAATCTTGCGCCTTATGCAGAGAGGAAATCTCGCATTTGAGCTTGAGTTTACAATTTTAATGAGGTGAATAAATACATGCCTACTGTTCGGGTTAGAGATAATGAACCATTTGACGTAGCACTACGTCGTTTTAAACGTGCTTGCGAAAAAGCCGGTATTCTTTCAGAAATGCGTCGTCGTGAGTTTTATGAAAAACCCACCCAAGTGCGTAAACGCAAAGCGGCTGCGGCAGTCAAACGTTATATTAAAAAAGCCACCCGTGAAAATCCTATACTAGGTCGCGAAAAAAAAGGCAGAAGCAGTAATCGCAAACAGGCTTAAGAGGAAGGTTGATGAGTGATATCACGCTAAAACAACGCATTAATGACGATGTTAAAGCTGCTCTTAAAGCACGTGATACCGATCGTTTATCGATACTGCGCATGATTATGGCAGCAGTCAAACAAATCGAAGTCGATGAACGCATTGCGGTGGACGATGAACGCTTAATCACCATTCTCACTAAAATGGTTAAAGAACAACGCGATGCCCTCGATAAATTTCAAGCAGGACATCGCGATGATTTAGTTGCTAAGGCTCAAGCGGAAATTGCCATTATTCAAACCTATTTGCCAGAACCTTTAAGCGAATCTGAAATTTTAGCCATAATCGATAAAGCCTTGGCGGAAACTCAAGCCGTTGCGGTTAAAGATATGGGTAAAGTGATGGGCATGGTCAAACCGCAAGTTCAAGGCCGTGCCGATATGGGGAAAATCAGCCAACTGATTAAACAACGGTTACCTCAATAAATCGCACATTCCCTGACGATTGTCGATAACGGTATCATCGCGCTATGAGTGGACACATTCCAAAATCTTTTATCGATGAATTGCTGAATCGTGTCGATATTGTTGAATTAATCAGCACCCGCGTAAACTTACGTAAACGCGGCAATAATTACGTAGCCTGTTGTCCATTCCATCAAGAAAAAACGCCCTCCTTTAGTGTTTCCAGTACTAAACAGTTTTATCATTGTTTTGGTTGCGGTCAAAGTGGGAATGCAATTGGTTTTATCATGAATTTTGATGGCTTAAATTTTGTAGATGCCATCGAAAGTTTAAGTGAATTTATTGGCGTCAGTGTCCCCTATGAATATCGCCACCAGCAAACAGCACCTGATATTACCGATTCCGATTATGAATTGATGGCGCAAATCGCGCAATTTTACCAACAACAATTACGCGCGTATCCTCCCGCGATTGATTATCTAAAAAAACGCGGCTTATCTGGAAACATCGCTAAAGAATTTGCTATCGGTTATGCGCCACCAGGCTGGGATCATCTGGTGAATACTTTCGTTAAAACCGAAGAGAGCAAAGAGCAACTCGTCCGCTTAGGAATGATTATTAAAAACGATCAAAACCGTTATTACGATCGCTTCCGCGATCGCATTATGTTTCCGATTAAAGATCAACGAGGGCGAGTGATTGCCTTTGGTGGACGAGTTATCGATGCCGCAGAACCTAAATATTTAAACTCACCAGAAACTCATTTATATCACAAAAGCGATGCGTTATATGGTTTTTATGAATGCAAAAAAACTCAACGCAAGATTTCAAAACTCATTGTCGTTGAAGGTTATTTAGACGTCATCGCCTTATTTCAATATGAAATTCCCTTTGCTGTGGCAACCTGTGGCACGGCCACCACGGCCGAACACCTCAAACGTTTATTACGTAATTGTGAGGAATTAATTTTTTGTTTTGATGGTGATAGGGCTGGTCGCCAAGCAGCGACACGCGCACTGACCACGGCATTGCCAATTATTCCCGACAATAAATTAATTCGTTTTTTATTTTTAGCCAATGACGCCGATCCCGATAGTTTTTTACGCGCACAAGGACGCGATGGCTTTTTACAACAACTGGAACACGCCATTCCATTAAGCGAATTTTTCTTTGAACATTTAGAAAATCAAGTGACATCTCGCGATCGCGAGGGTATGGCGCATCTTGCCAAACTTGCCGCCGATTATTTAAAACCAATGCCCGATACTATTTTAAAAACTATTTTATTAGAAGAATTAGCCAAACGTTTGGGGATGGATATTTTAAAATTACAACGTTTTATAGAACCCGATCCTTTTAAAATACCCGAACCTGAAACCGCTGTAGCCACCAATAAACCGTCGCCTCACTTATTATCTCTACCCATTCGCACTGCGCTAACCATTTTGATCCAGTACCCGCAGTTAATTCAGCAAATCGAGCATCTCGATTATTTTTTAACGATTAAACAACCCGATTTAACTTTGTTACAACAGGTATTAAAAACACTTCAACAACAACAATTCAATACCACGGCGCATCTTTTAGAATATTGGCGTAATCACTCCGATCAAGAATTATTAACGCAATTAGCCAGTCACGAATTATTAATTCCGGCGGATGGGCTGGCGCAAGAATTAAATGATACGCTGCAAAAATTGATCCACATCCATAAAAATCAAGAAATCGACCAACTCATGATGAAAGCTATGCGCGGTGAATTAGCGATTGACGAAAAACAGCGGTTGCAGCAGTTAATTCAAGCGCAAAAAAAACCAGCAACGACGTAATTATACTCAAAACATGAGAGTATATTTCCAGTTCTACTGTGCTTATGTTAGAATAGCCCTCGATTATCACAGCCCAACCTGAGCTGCTGATAATAGGGAAGTCTCTGCAGTCATCGCATAAAGCTATAGCTTTTGTTTATGCTCAGGGATATAATGCACGATTTTCTTAAGCTAAGAACGATGCCACAACCCATGACACATTCAGATCAAAAACAGCAGCAATCTCAATTAAAACTTTTAATCAAACGCGGTAAAGAACAAGGTTACCTTACCTACGCGGAAGTCAACGATCACTTACCGCCAGATATCGTCGATCCAGAACAAATCGAAGATATTATCGGCATGATCAACGATATGGGGATCACAGTATACGAAGTGGCTCCCGAAAACGATACCATGCTGTTAGACGATAAAGACATGACTGACGAAGAGGCCGTCGAAGAAGCGGCTGCTGCATTAGTCGCCGTCGATAGTGAATTTGGTCGCACTACCGATCCTGTTCGCATGTATATGCGCGAAATGGGTTCTGTGGAATTACTCACACGTCATGGTGAAATCGCGATTGCTAAACGCATTGAAAAAGGCATTCGTCAAGTACTCACCACCCTAGCCTCCTACCCCACTATCATTGGTGAAATTTTAGATCTCTACGACGCAGTCACGCGTGAAGAAGTTCGCTTAAGTGATTTAATTTCTGGATTCACCGACTTGGAAGAGGAAGAAGCGCCTGTCAGTAATTTAGGGAGCATGCTCGAAGAAGCCGGTACTGAGGGTAACTTTGAAGAAGATGAAGAAACTGAAGGCGGCGATGGTGATGGGGAAACCGACATCGAAACCGGCCCCGATCCTGAAATTGCTCGCGAACGCTTTCTTAAATTGCGTGAGCTTCACACGAAATATTTCGCTGCCCTCAAAAAACACGGTGCCGAACATAAAAATACCAAAAAAATTGCCAATGAACTCTCTGAATTCTTTTTGCAATTTAAATTAACTTCTCGTCAACTGGATAGACTCATTAAAAAAATGCGCAGTATTTTAAATACTGTCCGCGAACAAGAAAAAGCCATCATGAAATATTGTGTGGGCAAAGGACGTTTATCCCGTAAAACCTTTATTATGGTTTATCCAAAAGAAGAACCTAATCTAGAATGGTTTGAAGAACTTTGCAAAAACGACGCCGAATTTTCAACCCGCATCGAACCCTATAAAGTCGACATTCAACGTCATATCAAAAAATTAATTAATTTAAAAGATGAAACCAACTTATCAGTAAGTGAAGTCAAAGATGTCAATCGCGGCATGTCGATTGGTGAAGCCAAAGCACGCCGTGCGAAAAAAGAAATGGTCGAAGCCAATTTACGTCTGGTGATTTCTATCGCCAAAAAATACACTAATCGTGGTTTACAATTTTTAGATTTAATCCAAGAAGGTAATATTGGATTAATGAAAGCCGTCGATAAATTTGAATATCGTCGCGGCTATAAATTTTCAACGTATGCTACTTGGTGGATCCGTCAAGCGATTACTCGCTCGATTGCCGATCAAGCGAGAACCATTCGTATTCCAGTCCACATGATTGAAACGATTAATAAATTAAATCGGGTATCGCGACAAATTTTACAAGAAACTGGCATAGAACCCAGCCCCGAAGAATTAGCCAAACGCATGCTAATGCCGGAAGATAAAGTTCGCAAAGTATTAAAAATTTCTAAAGAACCGATTTCTATGGAAACTCCGATTGGCGATGATGAAGATTCACATCTAGGCGATTTTATCGAAGATGCCACCATTTTATCGCCGGTCGATTCCGCAACGATGTCGGGATTACGCGAAGCAACGCGAGAAATTTTATCCACTCTCACTCCAAGAGAAGCCAAAGTATTAAGAATGCGTTTTGGTATTGATATGAATACCGATCACACGTTGGAAGAAGTGGGTAAACAATTTGATGTGACGCGTGAACGCATCCGTCAAATTGAAGCCAAAGCCTTGCGCAAACTCCGTCATCCGAGTCGTTCCGAGCAATTGCGCAGCTTCTTAGAACAAGACGATCAATAACCGCATTTGGCTTAGTTAGAAGATGCGGTTATAATGCGCACTTTGAATAAAGCAGTTATTACGGGCCTATAGCTCAGTTGGTTAGAGCAGTCGACTCATAATCGATTGGTCGCTGGTTCAAATCCAGCAGGGCCCACCATTGTCATCTCTCAGGAGATAGGAAACGCCCCGAACCTATGACTAATCGGGCATCCTCCTTCCTGCACGCGGCGTTCTGCTTTGGCGGACTCCACCGCCGATCACGCGCTGCGTAACGCCTTTGACCTGCTGGAGCGGGTGGGCGTCGGCAGAGAAGGAGTCATAAGATGAGCGATCAACTGCTAACCGTCAGCCCGGATCCAGTCCCGCCCTCCGAGAGCCGGCTACACCCGAGGTTCAGAGGCGAG
>JAHCLG010000015.1 GCA_026125385.1 Legionellales bacterium | reverse complement strand
AGGATCGTTTTTTTGAGCAAGAGTAATGGTGCCTTGATTACCCGGTTGACTTAAAATCGTTTTGTGACCATCGGTTAACGTAAATTCGCAACTTTTTTGTTGCGGGGGGATTGTTATATTAGAAATTGAATTTCCGCAACTATTATGAATACCTGCCGGATCAGACCAATTTAACGTAGTATTCGTTAATGTCAGTGAAACTGGAAAATTAAAATTATTAATAAAAGTAAAAGGATTACTCCAAGCAAAACTTCGAGAAATATTTAACAAATAAAATAATATTAAAATGAAGCAGAAGTATTTTAAACATGTTAATAAAAAATAAAATCGTGTCATCCCTTAAATCCCTATTACGATAATTTTAGGCAGTGTAGAGGTGGGTTTACTTTTGGTCAAGTTAACATATTGATTCTTTTAATAATAAAATTACTGCTTAAAAATAGGATTTGTAGACTGATAAATTAAGTCAATTTAAACACACTGGATAGCATTATTTTTCAAACAGTTATAAATGTAGAAAAAAATCTTGATTAAGTGATGACAATGGTAAGTAAATTCGCTACACTGTTTGCCAAGTGGTCGATTGGTATGACCCTAAATATTAAATTTTAATATTTATTTATAGTAAATCTAAACAAAAACAAGGAGTAGATGATATGCCTTTTGGATTTGGTAAAACGCTTCGCGAATATTGTAGTACTTTTGCTATGACCTGTCAGGGTACCGTTAAAGGAACTTATCGATTAATTCAGCGGGGAGTGAATACGACTCGAAAATATTTAGGTTCACCAACTACAACTTTCCTCAATACACTCAGTAATTTTGCTAACCGATATTATATACATTTATTAACTTTGCTCTTTTCTCTGCAAGCAGCGGGTGTTGAACGTGGCTTAGTAGATGATAATCAAGTTAATAACGATTTCTGGCCCGTTCGTTCCTATTATTCCACAGGATTAGCTTTGTTTGCTGTTAATGTTATCGAAGTAGTTATTGCTCATATTTCATTTAACATGGGAAAAAATGAGAATCATCGCTGGAAGCAGCAAATAATTTTTACTCTAGAAAGTTTAGCCTTTAATCCTTTCAAGCGTACTTTAAAAACTACTGTAACAAGTTTTTCCATTGAAAATTTATTCCGCATGATTATTGAAAAGCTGAGTGGAAATGAATTTAATGAAGCTACTCACGAAGATGTTATTGGTATGTTAGTAAGTGCGGGTGTATTATCATTGTGTTATGTTTTTTTTACCAGTCCACAAATAATTGCTAAAATTTTTGGTGAAGAAAGTAGAATTTATCAAACTCTATCGCGGATGAATTTATTTTCTAACGATTTAACCTATAGTCAAGAATTAATTATGGAAGATTTTTATCAGCAAGTTGTAAAAGAGTTTTTGAAAAATAATAGTGCTAAAGACCCACAAATAGAATTAGTAACTTTAACTGATAATCATGAAACTGACGGGGTATCTTTGTCTGCTGTAACTGCTACTGTAGTTAATATTGAAAATGTGGGTTCTAGCGTATCAAAAAAAGCAGAAAGCGCACCTAAATTAACAACTCAACAATTATTTGAAAAACTTGAAAGTACCTATTCTTCTCCACACGTCAATGATATTCAAAAAATTAACCAGCGTTTAGGACAAAAAACTCATCCTCAAGGCCTCCAAGCGGTTTTGACTTTTTTATTAAACTCTGGAGCGGGAGAAAGTAATGCAATGTCCCACGTGTGGTATCTTCTGTTTGTGAATATCAATGGCGCTCCTAACGAATCAGTTTATACCGCCATGAATACTTCTGCTGCTGGTTTGGGAGTTGCGGGTAGTTATTTCATTGGCCCGAGGTGGAGTGAATATTATTTACCCAACGCATTAAAATTTATCGATTTTGTTCTGGGTGGTATGGTATGTTTTTATAATGGCGGACAGGCGATTCATAATGGGCGTTGGGCGACGGGGCCACAAGATAGGGGCTTTGATAACGTAGAGAAAACTTTATTACCCATACTATTTCTTTTATCCACTTATAATGTAAATCAACAGGCTAAATTATCACGACATAAAATTAGAGTACATCAAGCATTGCTGGGTATTAATGTTACTCACAATAAAATTTATACGGAGGGTGAACTAGTGCGACTAATGACTTCCGGAAATTCAAATAACAGCTCAAGTTCTTTATCACGTGGTAATTCTGGTTCGAATTCAGATCTAAGTAATAATGGTGTTAATATTACCTCACCAACATCCTCACCTCTTCGTGTATTTGCTAATAATGATGATGATTCGAAAGAAGATATAGGGGCAACGAAGGTTGGTGACTTAAATATATACCAGACCAACACAGTATAACCTCACTTAGCACATAAAATATCATTTAACTAGTATTCCCCGCGGCTTGCCGCGGATTCCTTAGTAGGAAAGCTTGAATGCCTAGAAAATTTATTATTAATACTCAAATATTAAGGTCTCAACAACGGCAATTTATTAGAACTCGGCAAGCGCACTAATGTTTCTTTACTTGGAAAAAATTCGCGTTTGCCCAGTTGAATAGTGTCATTATTTATAATGTCACCTTGATAACACAATTTATCTGCTTTTAAATCCAATTGCAAATTCACACAACCTTGTTGATACAATTGATTTATAGTGTGGCGATCCTGAAAAAAAGCATCATTAGCAGAACGCACTTGCGTGACAATACCGTTTTCTAAATATACTTCATCACCTAGATCAAAGAATTCCTCAATAGGAAATAATAACTGTTGAAAATGATCTTTGACAATTAAACGTTGCCAACCCGATTGCGAAAAGTCCAAATAATATTCAAATCGTTGTGGCTGTAAATAAAAAGAAGCTGTTTTTTCACCCGGTTTAAATACACGTGCTGCAACAGCAGGCATTTCTGTGGAGCCAAATTGTTCGAGAATAATCACCTCAGAGAAATAAGCATGAATTTTTTCTAAATCATCCGGAAATAACGGTTCTCCGCCTAACTTAATACCTTTAATTTGCTGAGGATTAAGATATTGATTCGCCATTAACTCACGTAAAATACTGGGATAGCACATAATAATATCCGGTGAAAATTCGCGCAATTGTGAATAATCATTTAATGATAATAAACGAAATTCAATTTTTCCAATTGAAAATGCACGAGTAACTTCAGCATGAGAAATTCCTCCAATTAATGCAATACGTTGTGGCGGGTGTTGATAATAATCCTGATAAGGTTGCAACATACGCTCTACCACATTTTGAATATCGGTTAAATGGCGTGGAATATAAATGACTTTACCTCCACGGCCAGAGCTCGCCTGGATTAAAAAATCGCGCGGCTGTATTTTTTGAGTAATAAATTGTTGGATGTGCTGCTTATTTAAACCGCTTTTTGCCAGTATTGCATCATAATTTCTAAATAAATCCTGTTTGTTAAAAATTACTGGCTTGGTCTTCATGTTGATAGATTCCATCTTGATATTGAATTTTATTAGGATAAATATAATCTCTATTGAGAGAATGTTGTTTTAAGGTAATTATTTTTTGCGCAAGAATATTAGTGAGATTTTGCCAAAATTGACTGCGGTCTTGATCATTTTTCAGGTGATTTAACATGGCTAAGCGAAAAGAAATAATCATAGTATTGGCACGATTAACAATTAAATCACCCTCACTGTCACCTTGGGTTATATGTTCAGCTTCACCGAACCAGTCTCCTGCTCGTAATATATTAATAGGCTTATCTTTGGTAATTAAAGAAACTTCGCCTGAATACACATAACCAAATCCAGTTTCCTTTGCGCCTTTTTTTGTGATTTTTTCTCCATTTTTACAGCAAAACACTAAGCTATCATTCAATATAATTTTGCGTCCAGTTTCACTTATTCCTTGCAGTAATGAAATTTTTTGATAGTCAATTTGGCTATTGGCAAGCTTACAAAATCCAATTGAGTAAGGGGGTTGATAGTGATTTTCCATCCACCATAATCCAGCCTTTTCTTTGGGAAAACGTGCTTTTTTAATAAGCGAATAAAAAGCGGAAGATAATTTCTTTAAATAGGGATAATCATGTAATATTAAAAATAATGGAATGCGATAACCACCCAAATCAGAGGTATGCATGCGTCCTAATGGGCGAAAACCTAATCCTTGATACATTGGATATAATCTGGGCTCACTCACACAAATCATAATTGGACATGATAGCGCTAAAGCATAGCTATATACCTTTTCGAGAATTGCAAGCGATGCGACTGATTTGCGATATTGAGGTAACACAGCGTAGCGTGAAGCAATAAGAATATGGGGCAATAGTTTTTCATCAAAACTATCTAAAAGATAAAGCTCGCGACAACTTTGATAATGATAAACTAAATGTGCGGGTGTTAGACAACATAATCCAATAATTTTTTTAGTTTGATTATCACGACAAGCGATATAAGTACTATTTTTAAAAATAACTTCATCACCGCCAGGATTATATAACGGATTGTCGTGATGCCGTTTTAATTCTTCGCCAAAAACTTTACGTCGTAAATGATCGCACTCGGCTAAATCTTCAATTGACTCGACGACAAAACATTGCCAACGTTTATTCCATGAACTTAAAAAATTCTCACAGTATGATGCTAACTTCCCCATAAACCATCCTCTCCTAACCGCACACAATTTCTCGGCTAAGTGGAAAACTCGCTACCTCATTACTAGGTATAGTTGCTAATGAAGGAATGTCAATGTGTAGTACGGCTGTTCGTTTTTAATCAATTGATTTTTCACTGAAAGAAATACATTGGTTAATGCGTATTTTTGCAGTAAAATTCTAAACTTGAATCAACGCAGCATCATGTGGAAGAGAACACTCTTGGATAATAATGCAGAATTACGCAAAGCTGGCTTAAAAGTCACTTTACCCCGGCAAAAAATTCTAGAAATTTTAGAAAATGCCCCACAACGGCATCTGAGTGCCGAAGATGTTTATCGTTCCTTATTGGATTCGGGCGATGATGTGGGCTTAGCCACGGTCTATCGCGTATTAACCCAGTTTGAAACTGCCGGTTTAGTCACTCGCCATCATTTCGAGGGCGGTAATTCCGTGTTCGAATTAAACCAAGGCGATCATCACGATCATTTAGTTTGTGTAAAATGCGGCCACGTCGAAGAATTTATCGACGAATTGATAGAAGAAAGGCAAATGAATATTGCAGAAGCGAACGGCTTTCGTATGACCGATCACTCACTCATCATTTACGGCCTATGCCGTGATTGTCATTGCAAATAATTCTATACTTCTAAGTCGGACTTACCTCCTTTGCTATTTTGCTCTTGATTGCGCTGTTCGGCTTCCACCAAATATTTTTCAATCGCATTCGAGCTAATTTCCACTTTCACCGCTGCCGTTGGCTTATTATCCGCTTTGGATGTGTCCTTTTCTGGCTCGAAGATCGGCCGTTGATCGGTTCTCGTGGGGGCTTGAACGGGATTAGAGTTCACATTATTTACAATTGCCATGATATCTCCTACAGGTTTTGAGGGAGTCAATGGTACTATCGGCAAAGATTGCCAGAACTTTAGGAAAATATTGCCAGGACAGCAAAAATTTTATAACTCATTGTTTCTTTTGAAAAGTTATACCGCTTTACATCTTTTTATCCGGCATCTTGAAGTGCGTTGGGTATATTTAGGTGATTTCTAACATTTCTTCGGCATGCGCCAAGGTTTGTTGAGTGATTTCTTCACTACCTAACATCCGCGCAATTTCGTGAACGCGATCGTTTGCTGCTAAATAATCGGCCTGAGTTGTAGTTTTGCCTTCATGGGTGATTTTACTTACGCGAATGTGTTGGTGAGCTTTAGCGGCAATTTGCGGGAGATGAGTGACATTCAACACTTGTTTATGCTGACTTAATTGATGCAATAATTTGCCAACTACTGCGGCGATACGTCCTCCTATGCCACTATCCACTTCATCAAAGATTAACGTCGGAATGGCTTGCACATTCGCCGTTGCCACATCAATGGCTAAACTCATCCGCGATAATTCTCCGCCAGAAGCAATTTTATTTAATAATTGGGGTTCCTGATCGGGATTCGTTTGCACAATAAAATCAATTTCATCACTGCCAAAGGCATGCAATTCTGCGACATCCATGGATTTAATCGCAACGGAAAATTGGCAATGCGGCATTCCTAAGGTATGAATAATTTCGCTAACCGCGTGCTTAAATTTTTCGGCTGCGCGCACCCGTGATTGATGAAGCTCTTTGGCGAGCACACGATAGTGTTCGACATAATGATGTAACTCTTTTTGCAACTGCAAAATAAGATGTTCATTTTGATTCAACTTATCGAGCTCTTGCGATAAATCATTAAAATAATTGCTTAATTCAGGAGGTTTAATATGGTGCTTACGTGCTACTTCGTAAATTTTATCTAAACGTTGTTCAATGTGACGTAAATTTTCGGGATCGGCAATAATATTTTCTAAGAGAATTTTTATTTCATCCGCGCCTTCGGTTAATTGAATAATGGCATTTTGTAAATAATCATGAATCGATTGAGTTTCTGCTAAATTTAATGATTTTAATTTTTGTTGCAAAGCGTGTAAACGTGGGATCATGGCATCTTCATCGGCGAGTTTAATTTCATCTAAGAGTGCTTGATAAACCCATTGAATGGTTTCTGCCTGGCTTAATCGTTGTTGTTGTTCACTTAGCGTATCGATTTCATTTTCTTGTAAATTTAATTGTTCTAATTCAGCAATTTGATAAGTTAATAGCGCTTTGCGCTCACTGTGCGATTGTTTTGGATGAGATAATTGTTCTAATTTTTTTTGGGTGACTTGCCACTGCTGATAGAGAGTTTTTATTTGTTGTAAGAGTTGATGATTATTGGCATAGGCATCTAATAATTGACGTTGATAATCGCGAGATAATAGTGCGTGATGTTCATGTTGTCCGTGAATGGTTAATAATAAATCGCCCAATTGACGAATTTCTAATAAAGTACAAGCATGCCCATTAATAAATGCCGCTGAGCGGCCTTCTTTGTATAAAACACGGCGTAAAATACAATCTTGTTGCGCATCCATGCTATGTTCAATTAACCATTGCAACGCCGGATGATGCGGATCGTCTAAATGAAAAATGGCACTAATGCTTGCGCGTGTATTGGGTTTTTTAATTAGACTGCTTTCAGCACGTGAGCCTAGGGTTAAATTTAATGCGTCGATTAAAATCGATTTTCCGGCGCCCGTTTCACCGGTTAATGCGGTTAGCCCAGAATGAAATTCTAAAGATACTCTATCAATCAGAGTGAAATTTTCAATGTCCAGTTGCTTTAACATACACTATTTCCTACACCTTTTGAATTTGCCAACCTAATTTTGAGCGTAAGGTTTCAAAAAAACTATAACCTTCTGGATGAATTAATCGTAACAAGTTACTCATTTTAGTAATAGTAATTTTAGCCAGTGGCGGCACCGCGACACGCGTACGACCATCGCAACTCAAACGGGGTGCAGCGTGGTTATTTTCGCTGATAATAATATCAATTTGACTATTGCCAGGGATAGCAATGGGACGTGAATTTAAATTGTGTGGAAACATTGGCACTAAGGCGATGGCATCTAATTGTGGATGTAAAATTGGTCCGCCACCGGATAAGGCATAAGCGGTGGAACCGGTGGGCGTTGCTATAATGATGCCATCGGAACGATGGCGCGCCATAAATTCTCCGTTAATAAAAACATCAAATTCGATCATTTGCGCCGCTTCTCCTGGCGAAATGACTATGTCGTTTAAGGCATCTCCATCGACAATTTGTTTGTCACCATCGCTGATGTCACAATGTAATAAAAAGCGTTGTTCTTCTTGATAATTGCCATCTAACACATCGTCTAAGCGTTGCGAGAGTTGAGCGGGGAGAATATCGGTTAAAAAGCCTAAGCGTCCGCGATTAATTCCAACAATGGGGATATTATGTTTAGCCACCGTGCGTGCCGCACTTAAAAAACAACCATCACCGCCGACGACTATGACTAAATCACAGTATTTGCCTAATTGATTACGCGGACAGGTTGTTAATGATTGCGCGGCCTCCAAACCATGGGCAGTTTCTTCGTCAATAATAATCGTTTTTTTCTTGCGCCGTAAATACGCAATCACTTCTTGAACACTATCGCTGACTTCATAGTGGCGATGCTTGCCGATGATCCCAATTGTTAAAAATTGTTTGTGCATGGAGTGACGAACCTATGAGACGAATTAGCGCTATATACTAAACAGGAATCTAGCGCTTAACAAGCTCTTGCGAGAATGTTAAGCTAGCGTGAGATTTTATCGAGCTACGTGTATTTTTTCTATGAATAAAGTTGATATTAGCGAGCGCGCACAACATTTATTAAAAATTTTGGTCAAACGTTATATTCAGGATGGTTATCCCGTGGGTTCAAAAACCTTGGCGGATGACACTAACTTGAGTTTAAGTTCGGCAACGATCCGCAATATCATGGCCGATTTAGAACACTGTGGCTATTTAACCTCACCTCATACGTCAGCGGGCAGAATTCCCACACCAGCCGCTTATCGATTTTTTGTCGATAGTATTTTAAGCGTACAATCTGAAACTACGATTCCCATCGAAACCATTCAAGCGCAATTAGGTATACAAGATGAGGCGTCGACCCATCGCTATTTACAATCCGTTTCCTCGCTATTATCCGGCATCACTAAATTGGCAGGACTCGTGAGCATTCCGCGTCGCGATCAACTCTTATTACGTCACGTGGAATTTTTACCGTTAAGTGACAAGCGGGTATTAGTGATTTTAGTATTAAATGAAAAAGAAGTGCAAAATCGCATTATTTATACGGATCGTATTTATAGTAAAGCGGAGTTACAAGAAGCGGCCAATTTAATTAATCAGCAATATCAGGGACAAGAGTTAACGCAAATTCATCAACTCATGTTGCAAGCCATCGAAAATGATAAACAATCCATGCAAAATTTATTAGCCCGCGTGATTGAAATCACCGATAAAGCGTTTGAACCTAATCAACCTGAAGAAGATTTTATTTTATCGGGGCAAGATAATTTAGTGAATTTAGCGGAAGATAATCTCGATCGTTTGCGTAATTTATTTGGCGCATTCAGTAAGAAACACGATATTTTACATTTAATCGATAAATGTTTAAAAGCCGATGGCTTACAAATTTTTATTGGTGATGAATCGGGTTATCAAGCGTTGGGTGATTGCGCATTGATTACCTCAACTTATCAGGTGGAAGGAAAAATTGCAGGAGTTTTAGGCGTCATCGGTCCTACTCGCATTGCTTACGAGCGGGTTATTCCCATTGTCGATGTCACCGCACGTTTATTATCCGCCGCCTTGAATAAATCTGCGGAAAATTAGGGCGTGTGGATAGGACTCTTTATTCATCCAAACGCTCACCCATTGAATTCAACGGCAAATCCCCAAGCTGAGCCTTCTTTATGGCTAATTATGGAGATTTACATAATTTATGTAAAATGACATAATTACACATAATTAGTCTAATCGGGAACAATCCATGTCTCATTTTTCCTTTAAACGCCCTGAGCTGGCTATGGCCTATTGCGATAGCTTGGAAGGTAAGGGGATAGCAAATGCTCGTTCCGGGTTGTTTCTTGCCGCACCACGCCGCGTGGGTAAAAGCACCTTCGTGCTCGATGAATTAATTCCTGAAGCTGAAAACCGCGGTTGGATGACCGTTTACGTGGATTTATGGGCAGATAAAAATGCAAATCCAGCCATACTGATAGCGGAAGCTATCAAAGCTAAAATGAGTTTATTTGAAAACAAACTTCTCAAACTGGCCAAAGCGGTGAAACTCAGCAAGCTTCAACTCCTAGGTACCTTAATAATCGATTTCACTCAACCTGGATTGCCTCCAAATATTACCCTGCCAGATGCAATACGTTTCCTCGCTGATATCTCAGAAAAACCAGTGATGTTAGTCATCGATGAAGCTCAACACGCGTTGATGACAGACAATGGGGTAAACGCCATGTTTGCTCTCAAATCCGCTCGCGATCAACTGAATACAAATACTCAACACCCTACCTTGATGCTGGTTTTTACGGGTTCAAATCAAAATAAACTGGCTCATCTATTGCTTAAAAAAGGCCAACCGTTTTTTGGCTCTGATATCAATGCCTTTCCATTGCTTAATAAACAATATACGGATGCCTTTACCCAATGGGTTAATAAAAACTTAAAGGAAGACAATCAATTTACTCAAGATAGCATATGGCATGCCTTTGAGTTGCTGGGCAATCGCCCTGAAATATTACGAAATATTGTCGGTAAAATTGCCATTGCTGGTGACGCTAAGCATTTTGACGGGTTGTTAAAAAAAGATGCCTTAATTTTACAAAATCAAATTTGGCATGAATTTGAAAATGAATACCTAGCATTAAACCCGCTTCAACAAGCGATATTAAACACTCTCATTAATAAAGGGCGTGACTGGTCACCGTTTTCAGAGGAATCAATGCAAAACTATAAAAAACTAACTCAGCAAAAAACACTTTCTACTGCTAGCGTGCAAACAGCGATTGATCAATTACGGGAAAAAGATTTTATCTGGCAGTCTGGTCGTGGCTCATACGCGTTAGAAGACGAAAGTTTTGCACAGTGGTTTATCCATCGTTACTAAATCGGTGAGGTTGTATTAACGTCCAAGCAATTCCATATTTTTCTTAGCAGTAATCGCTGCAGTTTCTGGCGTTTTATTCATGATAACTTCGCCTTCACCTCGAAACGCAATTCCAGCAGCGTTAGCTTCATCGGTATCAATATGCATTTCAGTGACGTAAGTTTCTTTCACACGAATTAACGTATTGGAAAAAGATACGTTGCGGGTATCATCACCTAATTTTACATTCACATAGTCACCGTTTTTTAATCCCATTTTTAAGGCATCGGCGGGACTCATATGAATATGACGAGCAGCGATTATAAGTCCAGTCGTTTCAATTTCTCCTACTGTGCCACGCAGTTTAATTTTTGGTGTGCCATCCAGTTGACCAGAAGGGCGTACAGGTGCTTCGATTCCCAAGGTAAACGTATCGGTCTTTGATACTTCAATTTGAGTTTGTGATCGAGTGGGCCCTAGTACTCTGACAGTTTTAAACGATCCTTTAGGACCAATGACCTCCACGGTTTCTTCGGCTGCCCAACCTTCAGGCTGACTTAGATCATGCATTTTTTTTAGGGTATAACCTTTTCCAAAGAGTGCTTCGACCGCTGCTTGGGATAAATGAACATGACGCGCAGAGACCGCGACAGGAATACGCCAGGTATTAATGGCTGAAGGGCGTGTCTGGTTTAGCAAATAATTGACTTCTTGTGCGATCATGAGTTGTTCAGCGGTTTGAGTCACCAGTACTTTGATCCGTGAGTCAAAACTGTGTATTTCTGGTGCTTCAAAACCGCTCAGTTTGACTGCCTGATTGTTATCATCATCCAAATACAATCCTAAAAATTCGAATTTATCGCAAATGCGGCGACGCATGGAAGCTGAGTTTTCACCAATGCCGCCAGTAAACGCAATGACATCAACGCCACCCATGGCCGCTGCATAAGCACCGATGTATTTTCGCACGCGATACGCATAAACATTAATGGCTAATTGCGCGGCAGCATCGCCTTGGGCAGCTTGATGTTCGACTTCGCGTAAATCAGCACTGCCCGCCAGTGCTTGCAGACCACTGTTCACATAAAGCTCGTGTTCAATTTCTTCACTAGTTAAATTAAATTCACGAGTAAGATAACTAAACATCCCGGGATCGACATCCCCCGAACGGGTTCCCATCACCAAACCTTCGAGCGGCGTCATACCCATGGAAGTGTCCAGTGAAAATCCGCGATGAATCGCACAAACGCTCGCGCCATTCCCTAAGTGACAGCTGATGATTTTCAAATCGGTTATCGGTTGTGCCAGCGCACGAGCCACACGTAATCCAACATACTGATGGGACGTGCCATGGAAACCATAACGTCTGAGTCCTTTATCGCGCCATGCTTTGGGGACCGCATAGGTGTAGGCGCTTTCGGGAATGGTGTGATGAAATGCCGTATCGAAAACAGCTACTTGAGGAAGATTAGGCCACAGTGCTCGACTCAATTTAATGGCTTTTAAGTGAGCCGGATTGTGTAAGGGGGCAAGTGGTGTTATTCCTTCAATGTGCTGCAATACTGCTTTATCAATTAAGGTGGCCTCGAGAAAGCGTTCACCACCATGAGCAACGCGATGCCCAATCGCCTCGAAGGTTGCAAAACCAAATTCTTGTAAAATCTCGGGTAAGCGGGTAATGGCAGCATCGAGTGTGGCAATGTATTCTTCACGCTGTTTTTCTTCGCCTTGTTCGCCGCCTAGGCGATAGTGCAGTAGACATCGACCCTCCTTGAAATGTTCAAATTCACCCTTAAAAATACGACAATCCTCGAGATCCATATCGAATACACCGAATTTCAAACTGGAACTGCCGGCATTGAACACCAGAATTTTCATGATCATTCCACTCTACTTATTTTATGATGGTTTATTATAGCGAATTTTGACAGGAGTTTAGCACTTTCCGTGCGTTACTCCTTCCTGGATTGATTTTGCCTGTGTATCCGCCTTGATTTTTATAAAATCGCCCCCAAGTGTTGTCAGAAGGCGATGAGATGATTATCATTCGCTGCAGTTAACCTTTATTAATGAGAATGGAAAGAAATATGGCTGATAACGATAATCCTAAATCCTCTGAAATAACCACTGAAGAAAATTTAGAATCGGGGCAAAATTCTCAGAGTATTCACGAGAAATTAGCGCAAGCGGATGCGCCTAAAACTTCTGCTTTTGGCGCAGATTTATCCGACTTACTCGACGATGATCACGATGAGTTAGCGCCACTCAATAGCCTGCAAGCAGAATTAACTGCGGCTAAAAAAGAAGCGCGGGAAAATTGGGAAAAAGTATTACGCTTAAATGCCGAAATGCAAAATTTACAACGGCGTACTGAGCGCGATATTAGTAACGCCCACAAATTTGCCTTAGAAAAATTTGTCAATGAATTATTACCAGTGATCGACAGTCTCGATAGTGCTCTAGCACTTGCTGTCGACGACACACCCGCTCATCAAGCGATGCGCGAAGGCATGGAATTAACCATGAAAATGTTTTTAGACGCGGTAAATAAATTTAATGTCATCCAAATTAATCCAGTGAATCAACCCTTTAATCCTGAAATTCACGAAGCGATGGTGATGCAAGAAGCACCCGATGTACCGGCTAATACAGTACTAACCGTAGTACAAAAAGGCTATGTATTAAACGAGCGTCTGATTCGACCCGCACGCGTGATTGTGAGTAAATCGACAAATTAAACCACAGGGCTTGAAAAATATCAGTTCATCCCCATGTGCTAGAACAAGCAAAATTATTTTAATTAACTTAATAGATGAGACGGAGATAATAAATGGCTACCAGCAAAGTAATCGGCATTGACCTTGGTACTACGAATTCCTGTGTTGCAGTAATGGAAAGTGGTAAACCTCGCGTCATCGAAAATAGTGAAGGTGCGCGCACCACACCTTCTATTATTGCGTATACCGCAGAAGGCGACATCATTGTAGGTGCACCTGCTAAACGTCAAGCCGTGACTAATCCTGAACGAACCTTATATGCCATTAAACGTTTAATTGGTCGCCGTTTTCAAGACGATATCGTGCAAAAAGATATTAATATGGTGCCTTATAAAATCGTCAAAGCCGATAATGGTGATGCTTGGGTACAAGTGGGCGATAATAAACTAGCGCCTCCGCAAGTTTCTGCGCAAGTGTTAGTAAAAATGAAAAAAACTGCCGAAGATTATTTAGGCCATGAAGTGAAAGAAGCGGTGATTACCGTTCCTGCTTATTTCAACGATTCGCAACGTCAAGCCACGAAAGATGCTGGACGTATTGCCGGTTTAGAAGTAAAACGCATTATTAACGAACCCACCGCAGCAGCACTGGCTTTTGGTTTAGATAAGAAAAAAGGTGATGCGAAAGTGGCTGTTTACGATCTCGGTGGTGGTACCTTTGATATTTCCATTATCGAAATTGCCGAAGTCGAAGGTGAACATCAATTTGAAGTATTAGCCACTAACGGTGACACGTTCTTAGGCGGTGAAGATTTTGATTTACGTTTAATCGATTATTTAGTCGCAGAATTTAAAAAAGATGCCGGTATCGATTTACGTAACGATCCTTTGGCATTACAACGCTTAAAAGAAGCGGCTGAAAAAGCCAAAATCGAATTATCCTCCACTCAACAAACCGATGTGAATTTACCCTACATCACAGCCGATAGCACAGGACCAAAACATTTAAACATTAAAGTGACGCGCGCAAAATTAGAAGCATTAGTCGAAGATTTAATTACGCGCACTATTGATCCTTGCAAAATTGCGCTAAAAGATGCGGATTTAAGTGTTTCTGATATTACCGACGTTATTTTAGTCGGTGGTCAAACTCGTATGCCTCGTGTTCAACAAGCGGTGAAAGACTTTTTCGCTCAAGAACCTCGTCGTGATGTTAACCCCGATGAAGCAGTTGCTGTGGGTGCGGCGATTCAGGGTGCCGTTTTATCCGGTGAAGTCAAAGACGTATTATTACTCGACGTGACGCCATTATCGTTAGGAATTGAAACCATGGGTGGCGTGATGACGAAATTAATTCAAAAAAATACCACCATTCCTACCAAAGCCCAGCAAGTGTTTTCTACCGCAGACGATAATCAAACTGCGGTAACGGTGCATGTGTTACAAGGTGAACGTGAAATGGCGTCGGCGAATAAATCGTTAGGTCGTTTTGATTTAACCGATATTCCACCTGCGCCGCGCGGTATGCCCCAAATCGAAGTGACTTTCGATATCGATGCCAACGGTATTTTAAATGTTTCTGCAAAAGATAAAGCCACGAATAAACAACAATCGATCGTGATTAAAGCCTCCAGTGGTTTATCCGACGAAGAAATTCAACGCATGGTGGCCGATGCCGAACAAAATGCCGAAGCTGATAAAAAATTCCACGATTTAATTAGCGCACGTAATCATGCCGATAGCATGATCCACGCCACGCAAAAATCGCTGAATGAATTAGGCGATAAAGTGGATAGCGCGGAAAAATCACAAATCGAAGCTGCGATTGCTGAAGTGAAAAAAGTCATGGAAAGCGACGATAAAGATCTGATTGAAGCGAAAACTAAAGAGTTAACCGATGTTTCAGCAAAACTTGCGGAACGTTTATACGCTGCCAATCAAACAGCAGGCGATGCATCATCAGCGCAAAGTTCACAGCAAACTAAAGCTGAGGATAATGTTGTCGATGCAGAGTTTGAGGAAGTGAAAGACGATAAAAAATAAATAATTAATTCATTGAGCTAAGAATGTTCTTAGCTCAATTTATTTAATGTTTTTTGAAAATTTTAATTGCTAGCGAGATAAACATTTCATGTCCAAACAAGATTACTACGCCACCCTCGGATTAGAACGTAATGCCAGCGAAGACGATATTAAAAAAGCCTATCGTCGTTTGGCCATGAAATATCATCCCGATCGCAATCCTGATAATAAAGACGCCGAAGAAAAATTCAAAGAAGCCAAAGAAGCCTATGAAATTTTATCCGATAGTCAAAAACGCGCAGCCTACGATCAATTTGGCCATGCCGGTGTGAATCCCAATATGGGCGGAGGGCATCCTGGTGGCGGTGCCGGATTTAATGGTTTTGGCGATATCTTCGACGATATTTTTGGCGATATTTTTGGTGGACGTGGACAAAGCAATGGCGGTGGACGTTCACGCGCGCAACGCGGTGCCGATTTAAGTTATGAAATCACCATTGATTTAGAAAAAGCCGCACACGGTTCCAAAGAAAGTATTACTATTCCCAATTTAATCGCTTGTAAAGAATGTGAAGGCAGTGGTGCGCGTAAAGGCAGTAAACCAACAACCTGTCCTGATTGCGCCGGTCACGGGCAAATTCGCATGCAGCAAGGCTTTTTTTCCATTCAACAAACCTGTCCGTCGTGTCGGGGAGCTGGCACGGTGATTGGCGATCCGTGTGGTTCCTGTCGAGGACAAGGACGAGTGCGCGATAAAAAAACCTTAGCGGTGAATATTCCTGCGGGTATCGATGATGGTGATCGTATTCGCTTATCGGGTGAAGGTGAGGCCGGTTTTGGTGGTGGTCCGGCAGGCGATCTTTACGTGCAAATTCGCATCAAACCGCATCCGATTTTTTCACGCCAAGGTAACGATTTGCACTGTGAAGTACCGATTAACATTGTGTTAGCGGCATTAGGTGGCGAATTAGAAGCACCAACACTCGATGGTCGTGTTAAATTAAAAATTCCTGCTGAAACCCAAACTGGAAAACAATTTCGCTTGCGGGGTAAAGGCGTGAAATCAGTCAGAGGTGGGCAAACGGGTGATTTAATTTGTCATGTGTTTGTCGAAACGCCTGTTAAATTAAATCGTGAGCAAAAAGAATTATTACAACAATTTTCCGATTCCATGAGTCAGGATAATCATAATCACAGTCCGCAAGAATCTTCTTGGTTTTCAAAAGTTAAAAAATTTTTTGATGACATGAAGTTTTAACTATTTCGATTAAACCGCGCAAATGTGTCAATTTCAATAACATTAGGGTTTACCCCAAAATTGGAGGGTTAAGCCTAATAATGCTTTCTTTGATTGCTAAATTATTGTACACTCACTGACTTGAAGTGAGGATATCCAGACCTGAAAAAAATCATCACATTGGATAATACGCTTCTCGCTTTGCAACAAGATTTCTATAAAAAATAATAATACTAAAACTAGGAGATCGCTATGGTTAACCAATATACACTCGATTCTATTATCAATGATTTGCATCACAATCTTACGGTGATCACCCATGAAATTAAAAAAATTTTAGACTGCAATAATATTGAATTCGATAAAGAGTTTATGGAAAAATTTACGGATACACTCAGTAAAGTGTATTGGGCGAAAGATCATATCGAAGAATTAAAAAATCACAACACGACTTCGATATAATTTTTTGCTTGAGTAGAAAAAATAGAAAGATGAGCTATACTGTAAATTATCGTCATAATGTTCGGCACTTCCTAGCCGTAAATCATGGTCATTAATATTCAGAATCATATTATAAAAATGAGTGAGCATGCCAGAGAAACTAATTTTAAATCTACCCAACAATTGGCGAGAATTAGTTCTAGAGCAATATCAAACTGCAACTCTTATTAATCCACCACAACAACTTTCATCTATCTTTATTACCCCTGCACATACATTAGAGTCGATCAGGAATTTAGCGATCACTTATGCTGTTTATCAAAAAGACTTTAATGTTCAAATGGAGAATGATGCAACTATCCAATTGTTTGAAGTCCCTGTGATGGATGCTTGCTGTTTGCGATATACATTATTGGGATATGATTTTCTTGACAATACTCAACTCAATAAAGAATTAACATCAATGGTTGATTGGAGAGTCGATGATCTAATAAAAGAAGGATGGGTTAAGTTAGATGATCCAAAAGATTTTTCTACTCATCAAGGATTTGAAAAAATATTTTTTTATCACAATTCTAACGTGGGCACTTATAGTCATTTCACCAGACAATGGGGGGATGGTACGGTACTTAGCAAAGATGGAACACCCACTTGCGGCGCAACTCCTGTTGTGCGTGCTCTTTCTCCAGAGCATGCAGTGATTACAGCAAGATACGGTGAGGTAAGAGCGACTTATATTAGACCTTATCATAAAAATTTTAATGAGTTGCTAAGCGCTAAACCAACGGCTGAAGTCCCCGTTCCCTATCTGCGATGGCAAAGTAGTCATCTATACGCATTTGTTAGCTCGGAGTATGCTTTTAGCTCTCTAGAGAAAGTGATCGCACGCGCAGATAATTACTTAAACTATTTTAATGACTGTTATATTAACCACTATTTACAAGCTCCAGACACGGAATCCTATTTAAAAGCTGAGGCTGATATAAAATCTAATAATGCATTCTTATTATCGCGATTAAGCCCTATATTTAAAAATTCCCCAGCCATTTCAGTTGCGTCATTGAAAAAAGATCTGGAACGAACACTTACGGTTGAGCATCCATTAAAAAAACCGAAATAGTTTGCTTAGTGATAAGCTAGTATTATGGTGAATTATTTGAGACATGTTGATAATTCTACTCTGCTGGTGTATTTCCTTGATTTCCTGTACTCCGCTGCTCAGTTACTCCGACTAGACTGCGCTATAGCAAATTGTCAACGCATCTTAGAGTGATACTAAGTTTCTCTAGTCTAGTGAATTGTAACGTTTTTTCCCTGTTATATTGATCATAATATCTGCGAATGTATTATCTTTCGTGGTAATTTTAGAGTTGTATTTTTTAGCGAATAAAATCGAACGGTTGCAACCTGCGTTTTTAAATGGTTTGGGATGAGGTGGGGCTGAAACAATATCAGCAAGCTTAGCCGATTCTTCAGTTTGAGTGATTAAAGCTGCGGTAGCTTTTTTTATGAACTCAAGATTTTGATCTGTCATTAAAAACTAATATTGATGTCCAGTTTTAGGTGGCTGATAAAAATGGATGATCGCTAAAAACACCAAAAAATAGCTCATGATAATGGCAAACCTCGCCATATCGAACGTGTGTGCTAATGATAAGTGATAACTGAATAGCATCCAGGCATTTGGCAAGAAAAACCAAGATAAGCATTGTTGAATATGTCCGCTGGTAAACGTTAAAAACATAAACACAATATTGGTTAGTACGAGTATATTACGAGATGACATCGGGTCGAGATGATAGCCAATTAAATATCCTAATGCTCCCATGGCTAATGCCCCAGGTAAACAACTTATTAATGCTAATAATAAGCTATTCAATGATAAGGTATGATAAATAATAAAATCGATTGCAGCGATGGCAATAACACCCAAGATCCCCACTAAGAGCATGCCGATAATAATGCTAGCGGCCTGGTATAAAGAAGGGGCGGGTAGAGTCTCAACATAACATCCCCAGGCAGTATTTTTCGAGGCAGAAATAAACATGCCTACAGATTGCAACATGGCACTTTGAATGGCAAAATTGAAAAATCCAATGAGAGATAACGCATTTTTACCTTGATTAAATAATAAATATAAAATTAATGGAAAAATAAGTGTAAAGAAAAATGCGATCTTTATTCGGTATAATTGTTTTAATACCAGGATCAGATAGTTTGAAAATAACATTAATGGCTTTCCTCATAGTAAAAATAGATATCTTCTGCGGTCATTGGTTTCATGCTTGCTTGATAGGGTTGAAAATAAGCACGCAATATCGATGTTTTGTGATGATCTTTTGAATAAATTCGTAGCTGCTCTCCCAGTTTTACAAACGGTATTGAATGTTTTTGGCAAAATGAAATAGCTTGCTCATGTTGTTCAGTCTCAATATCCCAGCGGTGAATCGTTGTGGTATTTTGTAGAAATTTTCTCATGCTAATATCGGTGATTATTTTCCCGGATTTCATTACCCAAACACGATTAAAATATTCAGTAAGATTAGCAAATGAATGCGAAACCATAATAAAAGTAAGCTGATTATTCACCATTAAATTAAGCATTTCGCGTAAAATAACTTCCCGAAATTGAATATCTAAACCCGAATCCGGCTCATCGAGTAAAACAATTTTTGGTTGATTGAGCATTGCCAACGCTAAGGCTAACCGTTGTTTTTGACCACCTGATAATAGTTGAGCATGTTTTTCAGGATCAAGTCCAAATTGCTGACAAATAGTTATAGGGTTAATTTTATTATGTGTATGAGCCGCAACAAAATCAATAATTTCTTTTATCGATATTCTTGGTGGGTAATCTATGTGTTGGGTGAGATAGCTTAATTTTTTTTTCGCGGAAAGTGATCCGGCTGGCGTTGAAAAAATTGAGACTAATCCTTGAGGAGATAATAAACCCGCTAGTGTATTAAGGAGAGTTGATTTACCACAACCATTTTTTCCTAGCAGTAAGATTCTGTCTCCGTGATTAACGTGCAAGTGGGGTATATCGAGTAATACCTGATTGTTTTGCTGGAAAAAAACCTCTTTGATCACAATCGGTATCGTTTCATTAGCTTGTAATTCTTTATGCATTTTACCCTCTTAGGCCGTTAATAATAAAAAAAACGCAGTATGCGATGTGATTAATGGCCAAAGAGATTGGGTACAATAAAATAGTATCCCATGAATCGGCCCCATGACTAATGCCCCTATGACCGGAAACATTGCTGTCCGTGCCGAAGGCATTTGAAAAATTTGCATTAATGCAAATAATAATGTGGCAATTAGAATTGAAAGGACTATGCCAAATTCCATCAAATACTGTTGAAATACTCCTCTGAAAATAACTTCTTCACAGGCCAATTGGGCTATAATAAATAAATAGGCAATTGGCTTTGGTAATAATAGCTTTACATAGTAATAACTTTTAATCCAACCAGACGAAATATTTTTCATTAATTCATTAATGTTAGATTTCACTACTATTTCTACTAATTTCATCACGAGCAGGGTTAAGATTGCTGCTGTTCCGCCTAAACCAAGCCCAAGTAAAAGCCCCTTTATAGTTTGAGATAGATCAAAATTTAATATTCCTAATGACGAAAATGGAACTTTTAGTAGTATGCAGAGGAAAATGGCAAAAACGCCATGCGATAAAACGACTAAAATAAAACCAACACCACCCTTAGCTACTTCTAACGGATAATTTCTGGTAAAGTGAAAATAGTGTGAAACAGCAGATACTGGAATTCGTAATGCATTTTTGAAATAATGATAGTAAAGCACTACCAATATGCTCAATATCATTGAAGATAAAGTAATATTCATATTTTTTTCTCTTGAGAGTTAAATAGTTGAGTTATCATATAGTTAAATATAACGTGAGTAATTATTGGAAATATTAAATTATCAGACATTAAAACCAATAGCGTTAATGATACAGAAAATATGTTTTTCAGTAAAAACTGCTTCCATCCATAATATAAATGTGAGGCACCAAACATCAGTGTGCCAAAAGTTAATAATAAATAACGAAATGAACCTTGATAATTTGTCGATATTAATACAATAATTCCTCGAAATAGCACTTCTTCGCTAACCGCCGTTAATGACGCGGATATAGTGGTGACAGATACTCTGCTCAATAAACGAAAATAAATGGGATTGGTTTGGTAAGATTTTAACTCGACAAAAAACATAAAAATTGCCATGCTAATTGAAATTAACGCCATAAAGATAGTGTTAGTAACTGAAGTATAGTGAAATTGCAATTTAATCTGTAAAGTTATTAATCCATAAATAAAAATTGCACTGTTTATAATGAATGCAGTTAAATATTGCTCATTTTTTTTGTGGAATTTTAATTTTCCATAAACCCTGATGCTAAAAAATAAACTTCCACAACATAAAAAATATAGTATTAGCTTGTCAAGAATAGAGCTATGGATAAGGGTGTGGTTCAACATGCTTAACTCCACCATAAATATTAAATCGCGGATGATTGATTGGAACAGAATTAGGTAGAGGAAGGGTTAACAAATCTGGGCTCCATAATTTGGTAGCCACTAAACCTAATTGTTGGCTTTCCTCGTTAGAATAATCCAAAAACGCAAGTTGTTTTCCAGACTCTCTAAAAGATTCTATAATTTTCTTAAGTGCGACTCGTTGATCTGAATTTTCCTCCCCTGGAATTTCATTTGCTTTAATAGTATTATTTTTATCAAATTTTCTATTTACAAAATCATTGTTTTTTCCATTAGCATACAAAAATACGTTATCATCTAAGTTTGAAATATTGTCAGATATTTTATCATTTGCTTTCAAAACCGCGAGTGTATTAGCTAAAAACCGGGTTCCTGATAATTCCAAATATGCTTTATACATTGCTTTTTCTAATTTAGTATCGCTACCTAAGCCTACACAAAATTTTGGAACAGCATCACTCTTAGCCACGCATGCGATATTAAATACTGAAAAATCTGGGTTAGGCAGCCAATAAAATTCGATATCGATATTATTTAAGGGAATGCTTTTATTTACTATTTTTTCTAATCGTTTAGTACGTTGATCAAAATTAATTTTATATGCTTTATAATCGCAATACCAATGTCCAATGGTTGTATCAATCAAAATGAGCTCAAGTAGTGAGTTAAGAATACAGGATTGATAGTCGCGATGGACGGCGTTACCAGTGCTTACTGCACCATTGAGTCTTGGTTCTGGTTTTTCCCTATGAGATGAATAACCTAAAATCAATAAATGAGCGGGCAACCAAATGTGTTTTAAACTTGTCAACTCAGGCAAGCGTAGCCAGCACATTTTCTCATCTGCATTAAAAGGTTTAAAATGTGGGCTATTTTTAAATTGATTGTTACTAAAATATGACAAAGATGATGTTTTAGGTAATAAATCATTGGAATAACTTGACTTGATTTCATTATAGGATTGATAAATAGATGGAGTGGATTGCTGATAATCAAACATAAAAGCAGTATAGCGCTCATAAGATTCGGCTAAGCACTTAATCATTGCATCTTCTCGATTTAAACCCATACCGCCAATATGATAAGTAACGTTGCCGACGATACCTTTCCATCTGGCAACGTCGGTTAACTCAGCACCTAATGCGATAGTATAGGGATCGTAGGTTTGGCGTAAATAGGAATACATTCTAGGAACAACACCACAAAGTGGGCTTACCAGATTGTCCCAAAGTTGTGAGGTTTGGTACTGTAAGCGTTTGTGTAACGTATTTCTGCTGTAACTTATTATCATGCTAATAATGCCCCCACATCAAAATGAAGTTGATGTCCCTTTAATGCATTGTCAACGCCGCAAACTTTACAGCCTGGAAAACGCAAGATTTTATGATATGAAAATTCCATAGTAGGAATATAAAGCGACAGTAATTTACTCTGAGAAATTGTATTTCCCGTTAGTAAATAGCGGTTTAATTCAAGAGATGCCAATGAACACATTAAATGTTGTTCTGTTTCATTTACCATCGGCTTAGCTAAACGAATATTATTTTTTAATATTAATTTTTGGTATTCTTGATAGTGAGCTGCATTTTTAGTATTCATAATAATACGTGTTTCTAAGCAATCATAACAAAATTGATTATCGAATAATGGCCCAATATAAATGCAAGGGCCATCTACAGCACTAAAAAACCAGGGGATGCCTGCCTCATGAAATACTTTGTTAAGCAGGCTATAATAGAATGAATTAATTGTAGTATTCATTACCACTACCAAAGAATCTTTAAATTTATTGTGTAGCTCTTCTACTAATGAATATAACAATACCTCATCACTAAAAATAGTGTTTCCAGACTTTAATATAAAATCAACGTCTTCTTGGTGAAATAGGTTTATTGCTAAGTCAGAGATTTTATCTTGCAAGAGAGATTTTAATAACGATCCCATTTTATTGTCAGAAATAATGGAAATTTTTTTAAATTTATTTATAGGTTTCGCTCTTTCAGTAGTAAGTAAATTTTTATCGCGCAAGGATTCAATCACTTCAGCGCAGATAGCTTGATTAGTTTGTGTTTGTTGAGCCAGTGTTTTAAGGTCTTTAAATCCACTTTCATCAATTGCTAATATAATTTTCGAGAGTAATCCCTTTTTTTCTTCGTCCTGTAAGGTATGGGTGGTAATATTCCACATCCCGCTGCGAAATTCTACGGTATTCTCATCGTGATAAAGAATGGAATAACTTTTGTCGAAATATTGGTGATTATTCATGTTTTACCTTACGCTGAAATGCCATGTAAAATGGCGTGTTGAAATGATTCGTACTGACCATCAATTTTGAGGAGTTGAATGACTCGCTCTGGGGAAAAACTAGCATAAGCACAAGATCCTATGCCAAGGCATCCAGAAGCTAAATGAGCCATTTGAGCAATTTCACCCAATTCAATATATGAAAAACGTAGTCCTGCAGATCCATACTTAGTCATGGAGCGCCAGCTTTCGATAGTAAAAAATAAAGTAAAGCTACAGTGTTCTATATTAGGTAGCTCATTGATAGATTCACTTTTTAAAAAATCATTAATTTCATCTTGATTGCGATTAATACTATATAAGTTATGAGCTAACGGATTATAATAATAAATTCCCCGCTCTAATTTTTTAACGCGATTAACCAGAATATACAGTTTTACTGGATATAAGCCACCACCACTGGGATAGGTTCGTTGCATGCGATCGGGTTCATTTTCATATGAACTAATGTGACTGACGCCTTGTGATGCAAATAAAACACTACTTAAATAATTTATCGGAATATAATCACCGCTATAGTGTCGAATCGATGTGCGTTGTTTTACTGCCAAATCGAATTTTAAATCTAATGTGGTGGGTTTTGGTAAATCAATTTTAATTAATCCGGTATATACCGTTTTATTTGAAAGAGCAGTTAGACTGGTAAATGGATAGGTTAAATATTTATTTATCGTATAAACTCGCTCTAATTCATTAGTTTCAATACTTGAATTTAAAAGAAAGTGTTCAGAAATTTCATCTATGCAATCGTTTTGCAACATCGCTGAGTCTACGCGAACACCAGTAGAGTACAAATTGCGATTTATCAATCCTGCCGTTGAAGCGTAGCATAGATCTTGCACGTTTAAGTGGTTAAGTTTTTTATCCACAGGAGCCTCTCCAATGTTGTTTAGTGGAACACCAGAAAATTTTAAAAATTTGTGGTGTTCCACTAGGCGAATTTACGCGCTGGCAAAACAGCATGAGGTACAGGTAGAGCAGCCACCGGCAACAACACTACAGGTAGCTCCGGGTAATGGCATATTGCCAACCGTATTAACAGAGTTTGCTGAATAAAATAAATTGCTATATAAAGTTTTTATATCAGAATGTGTATTGATGTTGAGTTTCATTTAATTTCTCCTTTAAAAGTTACGGAATGTCAATTAATGGCGAGTAGTGTTTAACTGATTTTTAACCTTACCAATTTAGGGTATTTAATTTCATAACGGTTTATAAAAGAGCAAAGCCAGTTAGTCATCTTTGCCATGTCATGAATAGACTGAAGCCACCTCATGATGCGATTACCCCCTTATATTAATAAAATTAAAAACACGAGCAGCATACTATTAATTTATTCCTTAAGTCAATATATATTATGCTTATAATTATAAAATAATATAAATTTAATATTTAAAGGCATGAAACTGCTCTTTTAATAGTTTGTATAAATAAATATCAAACCTCTTGCAAAAATAAGTCACCTAGCAAACAATACGTTGAATAAAGGCAGTTGATGCGTGCTATTGATTCGCGGTGAATTTCTGAGCCTTAACGCGTCGCGATTCGAATCTACTGTATATACCAAACCAAATTACCTACAAGGATCACAACCATGCGTGCAATGATTATTCGTGAATTTGGCGATGCTAATGTTTTTTCGTTAGGAGAAGTTGCTAACCCCGAAATAGCCTCTGGGCAAGTGTTAATTAAAGTTGCGGCGAGTTCTGTAAATCAGTTGGATATTAAAATGCGTAGTGGCGCAGTTCCCGCGATTACGCCCCCTTTTCCGGCAATTTTAAATGGTGATGTCGCTGGAACCGTGGTAAAAGTTGCGACGGATGTTAAACATATTGCGGTGGGTGATGAAGTCTATGGCGTTGCTGGAGGAATTGGTCATGTTCCTGGAGCGCTTGCTGAATATATGGCGGTGGATGCGCGCTTAATTGCCAAAAAACCGCAGAGTTTAAATTTTTTAACGAGCGCGGGAGTGCCTTTGGTTGGGATCACCGCGTATATTGGTATCATGCAAAAAGTTCGTATTAAGCCCGGTATGCAAGTGCTGGTGCATGGTGGTTTGGGTGGCGTGGGTCATTTAGCAGTGCAATTGGCGAAAGCGCAAGGTGCGATTGTAACGGCGACGGTCGCCAGTTCCGAACAATTTGCGCAAGCACGCGAGTTCGGTGCCGATAATACCGTCGATTTTCGTAGTGAAAAAGTCGCGGATTATGTTAACCGTATTACCAACGGTACGGGCTTTGATGTGATTTATGATACTGTGGGTGGCCCTAATTTAAATAATTCTCTGGCCGCGATTAAAAACTTTGGCGATATTGTGACAACAGTAGCGCGTACCACCTTAGATATCACCCCCTTGCACGATAAATCCGCTAATTTACACGTAGTATTTATGATGTTGCCCTTATTATATGAAGAAGGACGCGCGGCTTATCATCATTATTTAACCGAGTTAGCCACTCTCATTGATCAACAAAAAGTGCGTTTGTTAAGCGACCCGACCACATTCAAATTCAGCGAGATCACCAAAGCGCATCAATATTTAGAAAGTGGAAAAGCACAAGGCAAAGTATTATTAGAATGCGATTTGTAAGTTGCACGCGCTTTGGGTAACATTTGCCAATAAATTTTTATGTTAGTAAGGAACGGCATGTCGAATCCAACAGACACGGTTGCAATCATCCCCACCCACCATTCTCTGTGGCGAAGTTATTGGGAATTATGTAAACCGCGTGTCGTCGCATTAATGTTAATTACCGCCATTGTGGGAATGCATTTAGCAACTCCGGGGTGGGTGCCGTTGCATGTGTTATTGCTGGGCTGTTTAGGCATTGCGTTGTGTGCGGGATCGGCAGCCAGCATTAATCATGTCGTCGATCGCAAAATCGATACGCAAATGTGGCGCACTAAACGCCGACCCTTGCCAACGGGTCAAGTGTCTCCTCGTCAAGCGTTACTGTTCGCGATTATGTTAGGCTGCAGCGGATTTTTTATGTTAGCGGTTTTTATTAATATGCTTACGGCTTGGTTAACCTTGTTAACCTTAACGGGCTACGCGATTTTTTACACCATGTTTTTAAAATATGCGACGCCACAAAATATTGTGATCGGTGGTGCCGCTGGTGCCGCACCACCGCTTTTAGGGTGGACGGCGGTTACCGGCCATTTAAGTCCCTATGCTTTATTGCTGGTATTAATTATTTATGCCTGGACGCCACCACATGCGTGGGCGCTGGCAATTTATCGACGCGATGATTACGCTAAGGCCGGTGTACCGATGTTACCGGTGACGCATGGTATTGCTTACACGAAAATTAATATTTTGTTGTATTCATTCTTATTAGTTGCCGCCACCTTATTACCCTATGCCGCTGGTATGAGTGGTTTGATTTATTTAGTGGGGAGTTTATTATTAGGCGCGCGCGCATTGTGGTGGGCATGGCGTTTATACCGCACACAAGAAAATATTATTGCCATGAAATTATTTCGATTTTCCATTATCTATTTATTTTTACTGTTCATAATTATGCTGATTGATCATTATTATTTAATAAAATGGTAATTATACTCAAAACAATTGGATTTTAGGCGAGGCGTCGAGTTAAAGATGCGAAGGAGTGTATACTGAATACATGACTGAGCAGCTTTAACTCGACAACAAAGCCTAAAATTCAAGTGTGAAGAGTATAGCTAAATCCAATTATTTAATGAAATTCCAATACCAATGCTATTTGTTTTGTGATTGTACTCAATCAAACTTTGGCCGTAACCATGAAATAATTGAATGTAGCCATGAATTTTTTTGGTGAGCGGAAAACTAATAGCGCCTTCAGTTGAAATACGGTCCCAGCCGTGCTCAAGATTAGCAATCTTAAGGGATAAAACCATTTGCCAAGGTAACTTATAGGCAAACAATACTCGCTCGTAACCTAAATATTTTGCAATATCAGGATTATGCAAATTACTGGATTGATTTTTAAAAATTAAAATCCATGGTTTAACACTCATTAACCAATTACCGCTGGAAAATTTAACATCGACATAGGCTCGATTCCAACTACGCTCTAAATCACCACCACGACCATTCGACTGATGAACAGCACCGGTTTCTAGCACCCAATTGGGCATAAAATTGTCGCGTATAAAAATTTCTGGCATGTAATTGGTTTCGCGGAAATATTGTGATTTTGCGTAAACCTGCCAATACGACAACTGCGTATAGGCTGCATATAAGCCGAGATTAGACTGATTGAATAAATTGCGCCAAATAGGCAATTCAAAACTGAATTGAACTTTAAATTCATTATTATCGAGTTTTTGATGATCAGGAGTAATATTTTGATAAATGCTCGTGTAGGGCGAACTGGTGTAATAATACGGTAATATATAGCTAGGTTTGAAAAACACAATTCCGAAGGGGTTGTTGTCAATTTGACGAGATTTATTAATGCGCTCTTGCAATACCGATTTTTTCGTGGGCGTGACTTTTTGCAATTCGTGTTTAATGCCATCTTCCACTTGTTCTAACTTAGGGTGAATGGCAATGGCAAAACTACAATTCACGAAAAACCCTAACACTAACGAAAAAACCCACCCACGCATGTGTAATTGCCTATTTTTTTATTAATAATGCCTTATCATATACTAAGGTGTGAGTGTAATTCTACTTTTTGCTAACAACTCCATTGAGCTACCTCGCTGACGTGCCACTCATTCTTAAAAGAAGATACCACTCGTCAAACGCCAAATGGTGAATATTCGTTAAGAATTTATTGAACAGTACAGGATTGTATATCAATATTACCTTGATTAGCGGTTAGTTTAATATCGCCTAGCGTTTGCCCCTTATTTGCTGTAAATGTAATACTCCCTTGAGATTTTATCGTCACTGTGCGACCAGAAACTGAATTATTATTTCCAGCAACACTAAGAGAAAAGGAATTAGTATCTAATAAACAATGGCCATTGTTATCAACAGCACAAACCTCTAATACGGTCGTATCGTAAGCCTTAATACAGCTCTCAAGATTTAGAAAATCTAAACCACACATGACCTTGGTATGATCACTAAAATTCATTATCGTTGTTCTCTTTTGACATAGCGCTCCACCGCCAGGAATGCCTGTACCTGCAAAAACAGTATTGATAAAAAACAAAAGGATAAATAACTTTATTATTAATAGATTACCTACTATATTGCTTTTCATTTTCTTTATTCTCCAGCAGCTGACAATTACCAAAAGTATAAACAACTTACCTCAAATTACCACCTTGTTAAAGATAAAAAATGGATCTCTATTTAAAAAACTGAGATCTAGACAAAAATTTCATGACTCTTTAGTGCATGCTCAGCAGCCTAATATTCGCAAAATATCAATAAGTTGATTAAGGATTGCGAGGCAACATATATAAAATTGCCAGACGCAATAAACGATCGCTACATTCAAAACAGCCACCCCGTGGTGGCATGCTGCCTAAGCCTTCAGTTAATTGTTTTAACATGTAAGCAAAACCATTTTTTTGATAGGGCGCCCATTGCTCGCGATTATGCAATGCGGGCGCACCCGTTTGAATGATAGGATCTGGCGCGTGACAGGTTTTGCAATAAAAATCATAAATTTTTTCACCCGCTTTGGGATCGTGTTCTAAAGAATCAACAAATGCTTGAGCATTATGTTGATTGGGTTTTTCATTTTGAGAATTTTGTAAATAATTTTGCGTGATTTTAAAGATAGGATAGACTGCAATCAACGCAATCACTAATAATAATGCTAAGGTATTTTTATATTTTCGCATGCTGATACCTTCTAGAAAATTAGCGTTCCGTTAACGCATTTTGTTTAGCTTTTAATAAGGGTTTTAATAAATAACTTAAAATCGATTTACGCCCTGTTAAAATATCGACATTGGCTACCATACCCACACGAATCGGTAACGGATGTTCTTTGGTGCCTAAATAATTTTTATCGGTTTTTACTAACACTTCATAATAGTTTTCTTTATTTTGCTCATCTTTAATGGTATCGGCACTAATATGAGAAACCACACCTTCTACGCCGCCATAAATAGAAAAGTCGTAGGCAGTTAATTTGACTTTTGCAGGTTGGCCGATAGTAATAAATGCGCGATCTTGCGGTTTGACGCGTGCTTCAACAATGACATGTTGTTCATTGGGAACAATTTCCATAATATCCATACCCGGGCGTATCACACCACCAATGGTATTAATATATATTTTATTAACAATGCCATCTACGGGTGAGCGCATTACCGTGCGTTCCACTCGATCTTGTTCTGATTTTAAGGTTTCTTGTAACGATTCTAAGGCACTTTGTTGTTTGGTTAACTCGGTGTGCGCTTGCTCTTTAAATTTATCGATTTTTTCATTAATTTGACCTTTTACCTCGTTAACTTGCCGCTGCAAGCGTAACAATTCAATTTTTGACATCACTCCTTGTTTTACTAAAGGTTCCGTCATATCGAGTTCAGATTTTGCGAGCTTATAGCTACGCTGCAATACTTCGATACTTTCGTTTAAGGCTTTTTGGCGCGAATGAAATAAATTAATTTCACGTTGAATTAATTGCGGATATTCATTTAACTCTGTTGGAAAAGTAATCTCGGTTTGACCTTTAGTTTCTGCAATTAAACGCGCGACTTGTGCTTGCAGAGCTAAATATTGAGAACGTTGTTCACGATAAGAGGCTGAAAATCGGGTATCATCGATACGTAATAAAACATCGCCTTTTTTAACTTCTTCGCCCGCACGCACATCAATAGACGATAATATTCCACCTTCCAAATTTTGAATAACTTTTAATTCCGATGGCGGGATCACTTTACCTTCAGCATGGGTAACTTCATCAATGATGGCGAAATGTGCCCAGATTAAAAAAATAATTAAAAAAGCCGATACGATGATAATTAATGCTAATGCCAAAGGCGTACGTTTATTTAACATTGCCTCACGGCAATCATTTATAAAATTTAATTCTTCGTCTTGAATCGGTAAATTTTTTTTCATACGCTCAGTTAAATCCTCAGTTAAACATCAACCGCTTTAATTTTATTTTGAGCTAAAGCGGTGAGCACTTGATCTTTGGGGCCGTCTGCAACAATTTTTCCATTATCGACAATAATCACCCGATTTACTAACGCTAACATGTGGGGTTTATGGGTTACTAGTAATAACGTTTTATCTTGGCAAAATTGCAGCATATTGCGTAAAAATTCTTGTTCTGAAGAATTATCCATGGCACTAGTCGGTTCATCAAAACACAAAATAGGTGGATTAGCGACAATGGCACGGGCAATGGCAATCGTTTGGCGTTGTCCACCAGATAATCCTTCACCGCGTTCGCCAATTATCATATCGTAACCATTAGGATTACGTCGCACAAAATTATCCACACCTGCTAATTTTGCCGCTTGCAAAATCGCGGCATCATCCGCCCAAGGGGCTGCAAGCGCGATATTTTCGCGAATACTGCCAAAAAATAATAAGGAATCTTGGGAAACGTAGCCAATATTTCTCCGTAAATCAGCAGGATCGATTTGTCCGATATCGGTGCCATCAAAACGGATATTTCCATTTTGAGCTTGATAGAGTCCTTGAATTAATTTCAAAATTGTTGATTTTCCCGATCCAATGCGGCCTAAAATGGCGACACGATCGTGAGCTTGAATACGAAATGAAATATCTTCAACCGCAGCCAATTTACGATCGGGATAATTAAAACTCACCTGACGAAATTCAATAGCGCCAGATAAATTCGGACGATGTAAAAATTGACTGCCATCAGGGCGTTCCACATTTAATGACATTACGCGATTTAATCCTTGCAACCCCATTTTCGATTGTTGAAAACGAGTAATAATACTGGCAATTTGGGATAATGGGGCGAGTGCACGGCCACTTAAAATCGTGCAAGCAATTAATCCACCCATACTCAACTTGCCAGCGCTGATTAAATACACGCCCAAAACAACGGTGCCCACCGTCACCATTTGCATAATATAAGTTGTAATATTGAGCGCAAGTTGTGAAAAAAAACGAGATTTCAAACCAGAGCGCGCGACAATTCCCACATATTGTTCCCATTTGCGTTGGATGCGGCTTTCAGCGCCTTGTGCTTTGATGGTTTCTAAACCGGTAACGGTTTCTACTAAAATAGCATGTTTTTGCGTAGCCCCTAAAAAGGATTCTTCCACCGCGCGCCGCACCGGAATTTCCAGGGCAAATCCTGCCATAATCACCAAAGGTACCGCAAGCAATGGAATAATAACGACTGCGCCACCAATCAAACCAATAAATAATAAAAACAAAAAAATAAATGGAAAATCAATTAATGTCACCACGGTAGCTGAGGTAAAAAAATCACGTAAGGCTTCATAGCCATTTAAATTATTAGTAAAGCCACCGGCTGAAATGGGTTTTTGTTCTAAACGAATATTTAACACATGTTGCATAATTAAGGTAGCAAGGAGTGTATCGGCTTTTTTTCCGCTAACATCAATTAAATAGCTGCGTAAGGTCCGCAATAAAAAATCAAATATAAATACAATTGAAATGCCAATGGCTAACACCCATAACGTTTCAAAAGCTTCATTGGGTACCACTCTATCATAGACATTCATCACGAATAAAGGAGACGCTAAGGCAAATAGATTAATTAATAATGCCGCAGCGAGGACTTGATAATAATTGCTGCGATATCGCCAAATCGTTCCCCAAAACCATGATGTGGGTTTTTCGAGTTTGAATTCATCGGCGCGTCTATCAAAATGGTGCGTGTAGTGTAAAAAAATGGCGTAACCACAATATTCATGACTCAAATCCAGCAGAGTGACGCGTTTTTCTTGTTGAGAATTTTCAGGCAAAATAATGCTATAGGTTTGATCTTCATGGATTTGGGTTATTACGCAAGCTTGATTATTGTTTAATAATAAAATGGCAGGCAATAATAAATTGGATAATTCATTCAGTGGTCTTTGCACAATACGCGAATTAAAATTCACGCGTTGCGCCGCGCGCTCGAATACATCGGGTGTTAAGCGATTCTGTTTTAGCGGCAAACCGGCTTTGAATGAATCGGCAGAATGTGGATGACCCTGCAATTTCGTGATAATGACTAAGCATTCTAATAGAGGATCAATAAAACTATCGCGTGGTGTGGTGATAGACTCATCTTGAGAGTTAGTGTTTGTCATGAGTTTACTCGTTCATTAAAAAAATGTGGATAACGACCTGTTGCACTTCACTGTTCGTATAACACATTATTTTCTAGGGTTCCCATACTTGCCAGCAAACGATACGCACTCCCTTGCGCCAGAAAACGGGCATTAATTAAATCGCTTTTGGCATTAAACAATTCACGTTCTGTGTCGACTAAATTGAGTAAAGAGCGTTGACCTAATTCAAATTGTTTTTCATAGGCATTTAATACCAGGCGCGTATTATCCACGCGACGAGATAATTCTATCACTCGACTGCTAGTGATTTGATAATCATTCCATGCCGTGGTGACATTTTCCGTGACGGTGCGTTTAACTTCTTGTAAAGTTTGATAGGCTGATTCATAGTTAAAAACAGCTTTGCGGATGGCCGCTACATTTGCTCCACCATTGTAAATATTATAACGCATCATGATCATCGCTAATTCTTCATTACTATGTCCGAGTAAGCCATCTAAATTTTTATTGCGCGAAATTGTCGATTCAAAGCTGATGCGCGGCCATAATCCCGCACGTGCAACTTTGATATTCGCCAGTGCCGATTGAATATTTTTTTTGGCAACAGTGATGGCAGGGCTGGTTGTATAGGCAATGTTGAGTGCTGTGGTTAAATTTTTAGGAAGACGCGGTGTTTGGGGTAAACTCAACTGCTGTGGATCAAGGCCTGTAACACTTTGATAAGTAGCACGAGCATTATCAACTAAACCTTGCGATGCTAATAACGTCGAAACCGCTTGTGCCAAACGACTATCGGCTAAATCGGCATCGGCCTTTTGTCCCGCACCACCTTTATAGCGCAAGGTTACTTTGCGCAGAGTTTCACGGTGTGCCATTACATTATGATTAGCTAAGTCGAGCAACGCTTTAAAACGGATCATATCTAGGTAGACTTCTGTAACGCGCAAGGCGGTTAATTCTTTTTGTTCTGCGGTTTGAAAATGACTGGCTTGATATTGAAAATTACGACTCCGTACTTGATTAATTGTACCCCAGGCGTCCCACAATAATTGACTGACGGTGATTTGGCGTTCTTGCCGAGTTAAATAACGATCGGTAAAAGCGGTAGATAAACTATTGGTATTTTCACGCCCCTGCGCGACCGATGCATCGATCCGTGGTAATAATCCACTTTGTGCTTCGATGATACTTTCGTGCGTGGCTAATTCATTTGCTTCCGTTTTTAATATAGTAGGATTGGTATTTAAGGTTTCTGCCATTACCCGTGCTAAGGTTTGTTGCTGTTGCATATCCTGCGCCCCGTGTGCTTGACGATGAGTAGATGCAAATAGGTGAACCTGAGAGCAAGGATGAGCGAAAGTATTCGCTATGAGTGAGCAGAGGAAAAAAAATTGAAATATCATCCCCAAAAAAAATGGATTTTTCTTTTCGTGTGATTCCCTAGATTGCATTAATAAGCTCCCTACCCAAAAAGCACGCACTATTGTTACTGATAGCTCCTCAGAAGACAATAGTATTTTGAAAATACTCATATTTTACTTTACAGGTGATAAAGATTTCTCCTAAAATAACCCGATTTTTTATTTTTTACAGTCTGGTTCAAGGTGGCGTCTTTGCAACAGGAAATCCTGTCTCCAACTCCTAAAGCAGTGCTGGCATTGGCGGATGGAAATATTTTTCATGGTATTGCCGTCGGCTATTTAGGAGAAGCTCAGGGCGAAGTCGTCTTCAACACTGCCATGACCGGCTATCAAGAAATTTTATCCGATCCCTCTTACGCCGCTCAACTCGTTACCTTAACCTATCCCCACATTGGTAATGTCGGAACCAATCACTACGACAATGAAGCTAGCACGATTTATTGCCAGGGACTCATTATTCGCGATTTATCGCGGGTCGTTAGTAATTGGAGGAGTGAAACGACGTTACCTGAATTTTTGCAACAACATAAAATTGTCGCGATTGCTGAAATTGATACTCGACGACTAACGCGCTTGTTACGCGATCAAGGTGCGCAAAATGGCATAATTTTATGTGGTGATAATTTCGATGAAGCGAGTGCAATCCAAAAAGCGCAACAAATTCCGAGTTTAAGCGGACAAAATTTAGCTAACGTCGTTTCGACGACGGCGATTTATGAATGGCGAGAAGGCATTTGGCATTATCCTGTGGGCTATCGCACGCGACCCGATCATGAGCTAGTCCATCATGTGGTGGTCTATGATTTTGGTGTGAAAAAAAATATTTTACGCTTGTTAGTCGAGCACGGTTGTTTTCTCACCGTGGTACCAGCAACAACTTCTATCGATACGGTTCTTGCCTTAAAACCCGATGGCGTGATGTTATCGAACGGACCTGGCGATCCAGCCGCGTGTGAGCAGGCGATTGCCAATACCCAACAATTAATAAAGGCGCGCATTCCAGTGTTAGGGATTTGTTTAGGATTTCAAATTCTGGCATTAGCCTTGGGGGCAAAAACCTATAAAATGAAATTCGGCCATCATGGGGCGAATCATCCCGTAAGAAATGAAATCACTGGAAAAGTGGCGATCACGGCGCAAAACCATGGTTTTGCTGTCGATGAAGCCAGTTTGCCCCAGACTATTACCATCACGCATCGTTCTTTATTCGATGGAACGGTGCAAGGTTTTGCTAGTAACACCTTACCCATTATGGGATTTCAAGGTCATCCTGAAGCCAGTCCAGGACCGCACGATTTAAATGAATTATTTGCTGAATTTGTTAACCAGTTAGTGGATTAATGCCTATGCCAAAACGTCGCGATATCAACAGTATTTTGTTGCTGGGTGCAGGTCCTATTGTGATTGGGCAAGCTTGTGAATTCGATTATTCTGGCACACAGGCCTGTCAAGCATTGCGCGAAGAAGGATACCGCATTATTTTAGTGAACTCTAATCCAGCCACCATCATGACCGATCCCGAAACCGCCGATGCCACTTATATCGAACCGATTGAGTGGCGTACCATTGCTAAGATTATCGAGCGCGAACGCCCCGATGCTATTTTACCCACCATGGGAGGACAAACGGCATTAAATTGTGCGTTAGATTTAGCACGCCAAGGCATTTTAAAAAAATATAACGTAGAAATGATTGGAGCGACGTGTGAGGCCATTGCTAAAGCAGAAGATCGCGAATTATTTCGACAAGCTATGCAAAAAATTGGTTTACACATGCCAAAATCTGCGATAGCGCGTAGTTTAGAAGAAGCCTTATTACTGCAAGAACAATTAGGATTTCCCACCATCATTCGTCCGTGTTTTACCTTAGGCGGAAGTGGTGGAGGTATTGCGTATAATCGCGATGAATTTATTGAAATTTGTAAAAACGGATTAGCTATTTCTCCTACACATGAATTATTGCTCGATGAATCCGTCATTGGTTGGAAAGAATATGAAATGGAAGTGGTGCGCGATCGTAACGATAATTGCATTATCGTCTGTGCCATTGAAAATATCGATCCGATGGGCGTTCACACGGGTGATTCCATCACCGTGGCTCCCGCACAAACCTTAACCGATAAACTTTATCAACTCATGCGCGACGCCGCGATTAAAGTATTGCGCGAAATTGGCGTAGATACCGGTGGATCCAACGTGCAATTTGCGGTGAATCCCGCCGATGGCATGATGGTGGTGGTGGAAATGAATCCGCGCGTATCACGATCGTCGGCGTTGGCTTCCAAAGCGACGGGTTTTCCTATCGCGCGTGTTGCGGCAAAATTAGCGATTGGTTATACGCTGGATGAATTAAAAAATGACATCACCGGCGGACAAACTCCGGCGTCGTTTGAACCCAGCATCGATTATGTGGTGACTAAAATTCCGCGCTTTAATTTTGAAAAATTTGGTAACGCCGATGATCGTTTAACCACGCAAATGAAATCGGTGGGCGAAGTCATGGCGTTTGGTCGCACGTTTCAAGAATCTTTGCAAAAAGCCATTCGTGGTTTAGAAATTGGGCGTTATGGTTTAGAACCTATTTTAACCCAGCAAGATGATAACGCTTTTTATACCTTGCGCCGTGAGTTGCGTCAACCAGGAGCGCATCGTTTATGGTATATTGCCGATGCGTTTCGTAATGGTTTTAGTGTGAATAAAGTATTTCGCTATTGCCAAATCGATCCGTGGTTTTTAGCGCAAATCGAAGAATTAGTTCAATTAGAAATACAAGTAAAAAAATTAAACCCGCAGGAATTGGATTATAAAACCTTACGCCAACTAAAACGCAAAGGATTTTCCGATCGCTATATCGCTCAACTGCTGGGAACATCGGAAAATTTGATTCGTCAGCAACGTTGGCAATTTAATTTATTTCCAGTCTATAAACGTGTTGATACTTGCGCAGGCGAATTCGCCACGCCAACCGCTTATTTATATTCCACGTATGAAGAAGACTGCGAAGCAAAAGTAAGCACTCAGAAAAAAATAATGATTTTAGGCGGGGGACCTAATCGAATTGGCCAAGGGATTGAGTTTGATTACTGTTGTGTTCATGCCGCACTGGCTTTACGCGAAGAAGGCTATGAAACCATTATGGTAAATTGTAATCCCGAAACCGTTTCAACCGATTATAATATTTCCGATCGCCTGTATTTTGAACCTTTAACCTTAGAAGATATTTTAGAAATTGTGCGCATTGAGCAACCCCTCGGCGTTATTGTGCAATATGGAGGACAAACGCCCTTAAATCTAGCTAACGCATTAAAGGAAAATCACGTGCCCATTTTAGGCACCTCACCCGAGGCGATTGATATTGCCGAAGATCGTCAACGTTTCCAAACATTATTAGCAAAAATGGCTTTGCGTCAACCCCAAAATGCGATTATCAAAACGGTTGAAGAAGGTGTGCTTGCTGCGAAAAAAATGGGATTTCCTTTAATTGTTCGTCCTTCTTACGTATTAGGTGGGCGTGCCATGCAGGTGGTTTATCATGAACATGAACTGGCTGAATATTTAGCGAATGCGGTTGAAGTGTCTGAAGCCTCACCCATTTTACTCGATCGATTTTTAGAAAATGCAATTGAAGTCGATATCGATGCAGTGAGTGACGGAAAAGATGTCGTCATCGGTGGCATTATGGAGCATATTGAACAAGCGGGAGTGCATTCTGGTGATTCGTCGTGTTGTTTGCCTCCGTTTTCCTTATCCCTGGAAATTCAATCTCAATTGCGAGAGCAAATGCGTCAAATGACCTTGGCGATTGGCGTGGTAGGTTTAGCTAATGGCCAGTTTGCCATTCAAAATAATGAAATTTACGTATTAGAAATGAATCCGCGAGCAGCCCGCACGGTGCCATTTGTTTCTAAAGCCATCAATCGTCCGTTAGCAAAAATTGCTGCGCGATGCATGGTTGGAAAAACGCTGGCTGAACAACACATGCTGCAAGAAATAACGATTAATTATGTTGCGATTAAAAAAGCCGTATTTCCTTTTCATCGTTTTCATTCGGTCGATCCGATTTTAGGCCCTGAAATGCGATCAACCGGAGAAGTCATGGGGGTTGGTAATAGTTTGGGCGAAGCATTTGCCAAAGCCAATCTTAGCAGTGGCTTAGAATTTTCCCCGGGTGGGACTGCCTTCGTGAGTGTTCGCGATAGCGATAAAGCATTATTAATTCCATTAGCGCGGGATTTAATTCGCTGGGGCTTTGCTTTAGTCGCAACTCACGGTACTTGCAAAGCGTTACAAGCGGCGGGAATTCACTGCGAGCGCGTCAATAAAGTGATTGAAGGTCGGCCACATATTGTGGATAAAATAAAAAACGATGAAATTCAATTTATTATCAATACCACTCAGGGCAAACAAGCCACCGCCGATTCGTTTGCCATTCGTCGTAGTGCGCTACAGCATCAAGTCAACTATGTCACCACCTTGGCGGGAGCACGCGCGAGTCTATTATCGTGGCATTATCGCTTACCCGGCCAGGTAAATCGCTTGCAAGATTTACAAGACGAATTTGAAAATCTATACTGAGTGTCCTATCAAACTATTAAAATGTATTCTCTGCGGCTTGCCCCGTGGTGTTTTATTCGTTTGGATGTTGAACACGAGAAATGATTGACCTAATCATTTCCAGTATTGATTGTGAGAGGATTAGAATGATGAGTAAAGTACCCATGACCGTGCGCGGTGCGGATTTATTAAAAGAAGAATTAAACCATTTAAAAACCGTTGAGCGTCCACGAATTATCAGCGCCATTGCCGAAGCACGCGAACATGGCGATTTAAAAGAAAACGCGGAATATCATGCGGCGCGTGAACAACAAAGTTTTACTGAAGGTCGAATTTTAGAAATTGAAAGCAAACTTGCCAATGCGCAAATTATCGATGTCACTAAATTAAGCGCGAGTGATAAGGTAATTTTTGGCGCAACGGTAACGCTTGTCAATGTCCAAGATGACACCACAGTCACGTATCAAATTGTAGGCGATGATGAAGCGGATTTAAAACAGCAGAAAATTTCGGTGAATTCACCGATTGCACGAGGCGTGATTGGTAAACATGCGGGCGATGAAGTGCACGTGCAAACTCCTGGTGGTATGGCTGAATACGTGGTAGAAAAAGTGGATTATATCTAGCGCCTGATTTTCTCAATCAAGCTCAAAGGGCGTGATAACAAAAATTAAACACGCCCTAATTCCACAATGCGTAAATCGGTACTGCAAATAAATTTTCGCCAAAGAGCAGGATAATTTCGCCATCGTAAAGTAGGGCGTGTTGACAATTCTACTCTGCTGGCCGTATCTCGTTGATTTTTTGTGCTCCGCTGCTCATTTACTTCGTGTAAACTGCGCTGCGGTGCTCAAAAATCAACAAGCTACGTCTCAGCATAGCGAATTGTCAACACGCCCTAATATTCCCATTTTAAAGCGGTTTTTATTGATTTGTTTAAATCGCGTTAACCCCTGAAAATCTTTGGGCAATAGCGTTGCACTTGCTTTAACTTCAATGGCAAAGCAATCGCCAAGTGGAATCCGTTAATGATTTTACTAAGGTTGTTTTACCGCTTTGTCTTGCTCCCATGATAAACACAGCTGGCGTGTCTGATAGTGCTTCTTGAATAAGACTTTCGACCCGGCGCGGATAGGGTTTTATATGTATCATATTGACTATTCTCGTATTTTATGTTGAATAACAACTATCTTTAATCGTCCAATTCCGATTTAACTCCCGTCTAATTCCGATTAGAACACCGTCCAATTTCGATTGAAAGGCCGTCCGATTCCGATTTAACAACCGTCCAATTCCGATTCAATGGCCATCTTTATACAAAAATCCAAAATCCAGTTAACACCAGGAGTTTCGCACTGGGGCGAAACTCCTGAACACTTGAAATCGATGGCGAGCGCTTATTCTGGGGGATTGAATGGAAAATGTTTTAAGATATTTAGATTGATGCTAAACTCATCGCGCTTACTGAATGGGTAAGAGTTGATAACAATAATATTAATTAGAGGATTTTTATATGTCTAATAACAATAGCAATCGAAAAAAAAGAAAGGCGGGAGAAATAACGCAAGGATCTTCAAACGAGCCCCCCCTAATCCACTTTCACATGCCCCTTTTCTGTCGCTGATAAATGAACTTGGTCAAAAGGGAGAGGCCTTAATTGATTATTTTCATACTCCTGCACGATTCGAATACTTACCTGTAAATAACATACCTTCAAGATTTTTTTCAATTTTACTCCCTGCTCGGACAATGAATGGTGTTAACAATACAAATTCAAGTGGTGAATCAACAGCTATAAAGACTCTTAGTGTCGATGAAATAACGGCATTAGTAGGCTTTTATGATCAATTTATATCTTTTAAGGAAACGATGGAATCTAACAAGAATTTTACTCTTAGATTATTGAGGCAGCTTTACAATTCATCAACTTTTAATACTGAACAATTGGTGAATATAAGTTTTAATTTTAGGTATGCAACGCTGTTACTCAATTTTTCAAAAAGAAAAATTTTAAATGAAGTTTCGGAATCTGGGGAAAGAACAAAAATTGAAACATCAGTCGGTAAATTACAAAATGTTTGTCAAATAATGATGAATTGTATATCCAATGTTTTCCGAGATGAACCTGCACGTCAAGGATCAACTCACATTCAATTTAACTTTAACATTGGTGGGAATGGTTTCAAAAGGTCAAAACTGGGTTAATTTGCGGGGTATTGGCTAGCATAGCGTGTTGATTCATTGCGCCCCCGCCGTGTTACTCAAACAGTACCCCCTAATTGCGAAAGGGTATTTGAGGTGGTGAAAGCCAGCCGTGTTGATTCACCATCTTAATTGCCCATTGCGGTTGCCAATTGGCTAAAAAGGCTTTGTGATCGAGTGAATGCAATAATTGCTGACGTTGTTGCGGGGTTTTGCCGAGTTGTTGAATAAGCGCGTGAATGGCGGTGTGCTGGAGATTAGGGGTAGCGGTTAAGCCAGAATAAATTCCTTGGCTGTGATAAATACCAGCAGGCACCATGCCAGAAAAAAATTCACTTTGACCAAACGCCGCATCGTTTAATATTAACGTTAAATACAGTTTATCGGTGGGGGCGGTTAAATATTTTTGGGTAGAAATAAATTTAAAATTCATGGTGTGTGGATTTGCTTTTTTTCCCAAGGGTAGATCATGCCAATGTTGAGTAAAATGACCATTTTCAAAGATGGTGATAGACTGCTGGGATTGTTCATGCTGAAGGGTCAGTATTAATTTTCCTGCTAATACGGTGTGTCTATTGGTAAAAATCCAAGCATCGGTTTGTAATAGCGGTAAGGTGACTAACAAATAACGCGGTTGCGTCGTATGACTTTGCAAAGTTTCTGGTAAGGTGGAGCGGTGCAACGCGCACGCCGAAGAAATAAAAAAAAGGCATGACCATAATAAATATTTCATTTTCGCGTTTCCCTGTAACGCTTAAAAAAACTCAGTATTTCAAATTATGACGAGTTTGACAATAATGCTTTTATTGTTTCGCAGCGCTTGTCAAGTTAAGGTCATGCAAGATTCGGTAGTGATATCTTCTTCAGAGAGTTCGTTTACTTAAGCTCACATCGCAGTCAATTGTGGCATTGAATCGGTTTTAGTATATTCTCAAGCAAGTTATAATAATTTATATCTATTTATATCTATTTATATCTATTTATATCTATTTATATCTATTTATATCTATTTATATTTGATTTTAGTTATAATTAATTATAAGCTATTATCAATTAAATAGGTTGGAGCTAAATTTGCCATGGATTCAATTGAAAACCCCTTTTCGCCTGGAGCCGGCTCCCCACCTCCTGAATTAGTGGGACGAGAAGCTATTTTAAAAAAAGGTAATATTTTATTTGCCCGTGTGAAATGTCAACGAGCTGAAAAAAGTTTATTACTAACAGGGCTGCGTGGGGTCGGTAAAACTGTATTAATCAATGAATTAGAAAGATTAGCAGAGCAAGCGAGTTATAAAACTATTTTGATTGAGGCTTATGAAGGTAAATCATTAGGGGTGCTACTGATACCTCCACTACGTCAGTTGTTGTACCAGTTGGATCGATTGGCTGGTATGGGAAACAAGGTGCGTCGTGGACTTGCTGTACTAAAAAGTTTTATTACTGCAATCAAAGTCAAAATGGGCGAAATTGAAGTAGGGTTGGATATTGAGCCAGAACAAGGCACTGCTGATAGTGGTGATTTGGCATCCGATTTGCCTAATTTATTTATGGCCGTTGCAGAAGCCGCTCAAGAAAAACAAACGCCTATTGCGATTTTAATCGATGAAATTCAATATCTCAGCCAAGATGAGCTAGGGGCATTAATCATGGCAATGCATAAAATGCAACAGCGTCAACTGCCATTAGTTTTAATTGGGGCAGGGCTACCTGTTTTACCAGCCTTGGTAGGGTCATCAAAAACTTATGCTGAACGACTTTTTCAATTTCCTGATATTGGTCCACTTTCAGCCATTGATTCTATAAAAGCATTGCAAGAGCCCGTGAAAAAATACAACGTAAAATTTACTGAAGAAGCGCTAGAAGAAATATTTCGGCTTACAAAAGGTTATCCGTATTTTATTCAAGAATGGGGTTATCAATCATGGAATCATGCAGTAAGCTCGCCTATTACATTACAGGACGTAAAGAATTCAACGATCGATGTCATCCGGCGTTTAGATGAAAATTTTTTTCGAGTTCGATTCGATCGATTAACGTTGAGCGAACAAAAATTTTTAAGAGCCATGGCAGAGTTTGGAACAGATTTGTTACGAACCAGTGATATTGCAATTCGGTTAGGTGTAAAAATCCATCAGATAGGACCTGTTAGAGCAAAACTCATTAAAAAAGGAATGATTTTTAGTCCTGCTCATGGAGAAATCAGGTTTACTGTCCCGCTTTTTGATGAGTTTATGAAACGAGCGATTCCAATATTTAAATGATAACTATTGCCAACTAAACCTGATATTACGTGGGGAATTTAAAATATAGGTAGTAGTTATTCAATATTTAATTATAAAATTTTTTATAATTTACTTCGGGTCATCGTTGGAGAAATATTAGTAGCTCTGTTGAATCAAGTGAATTTGATAAAACTATAAAAATTGTTTCTCCAAACCTAAAAAATCAGTAAACTGCGTTTTATTTATTGAAGTTTTATAGTTATGTTATCGCCTCACAATGAACAAAGCTTACTTGCCCATGCGGAACGTTTAGCGGGAAAAAATTTAGCGCAATTGGCGGCACTTCTGGACGTAACGTTACCACGCGATTTAACTCGTGAAAAAGGAATTGTGGGGCAATTAATTGAAAAATGTTTAGGAGCAAAAGCCCATTCACAACCCATCCCCGATTTTCCAGAATTAGGCATCGAATTAAAAACCTTACCCATCGATCGACATGGTCGTGTTTTAGAATCGACGTATGTCTGTGTAGTACAATTAACCGAGTTAAGTCAAATTACTTGGGAAACCTCGTATGTTCGCGCTAAATTAGCACGCGTGTTATGGGTGCCCATTTTGGCTGAGCGTTGCATACCACTCGCCGAACGTATTGTAGGTATGCCATTATTATGGTCGCCCAATCGTGCAGAAGAACAATTATTAAAAACCGATTGGCAAGAACTCACGGATTTAATCAGTTTGGGAGAATTAACGCGCATTCACGGCAAATTAGGGCAAGTATTACAAATTCGTCCTAAAGCTGCTAATGCCAAGGCTCTCTGTCGCGCGATAGGAGAAGAAGGACAACCTATTTTAACCTTACCACGTGGGTTTTATTTACGCGCAGAATTTACCACACAATTATTAGCGCAGCATTATCTTTAATGATGAGAGGAATGATGATGGGTATGTGAGGCCAGGCAACGTAATAATTTTTTGAAACGCACATCCTCGCATTCTTCAGCTTGTTTGGCTAAAAACACCGAAGTAGCTAATGAAATTCGCGCACGCGGGAGTGCGTGATGGGGATGTGCTTGCGAGCAGACGTCGGGTTGGACAATGACGTGAATAGACGATAGATTGGCGATCAAGCCATTTTGACGCAAATCGCTCAACAATTGCTGAGAGGAGTAGCGAAGATGAGTGGCGACACTGCCATTGGCACAGGCCAGTACCAGAATTCCACCGCGAAAATTGACGACTTTACAATAATCTCGATAATGTAACGGTAAATATTGCTTAACAATGCCCTCTAACGCTAAGATATTTTGCGCTTTATTCACTAAAGGCTGGAGTTGTGACGCCGCATCCAGTAGGATCTGCGCTATTGATTTTTCAGGGTTCTTGTTCATCAAGTATCTAAACGTAAATGGGAAAATGAAATCATAACAGACGGAGCTTAGGAAAAACCAGAATTTTAGAGAATGGAAATTTTCTAAGCCTATTTAAACTCGCCGGCGTAGGCTGGCGAATTTAAATGCCGACAGAAACAAACAGAAAGGTGGTCAATGGCTATTTCAGCATTAATGAAAAGTATTTTTGGTTCGCGCAATCAACGTTTATTAAAACGCTACGCGCATAATGTCGAAAAAATTAATGCCTTAGAAGCAGGGCTTAAAACATTATCCGACGACGCATTAAAGGCCAAAACTCAGGAATTCAAACAACGTTTGCAAGCAGGTGCCACTCTCGACGATTTGTTACCAGAAGCGTTTGCCGTGGTGCGAGAAACGTCGGTTAGAACCTTAAACATGCGCCATTTCGATGTGCAATTAATCGGTGGCATGGTACTACACGATGGTAAAATTGCTGAAATGTGTACCGGTGAAGGTAAAACACTGGTGGCTACGTTGCCCGCGTATTTAAATGCCTTAAGCGGACGTGGCGTTCATATTGTCACCGTCAACGATTATTTAGCCGAACGTGACGCACACTGGATGGAACCTATTTATCAATTTTTAGGATTAACCGTCGGCATTAATTTAACCCTAATGCCGCACGATCAAAAACAATTAGCGTATCAAGCCGATATTACGTACGGCACCAATAATGAATTTGGTTTCGATTATTTACGCGATAACATGGCCTTCACCATTGAAGATCGCGTGCAACGCGATTTAGCGTTTGCGATTGTGGATGAAGTCGATTCAATTTTAATCGATGAAGCGCGCACGCCCTTAATTATTTCGGGTCCCGCCGAAGACAGCTCCGATTTATATAAAAAAATTGATCGTTTAATTCCGCATTTAGTCAAACAAGCCGATAAAGATGCGCCAGGTGATTATCTATTAGACGAAAAAACCAAACAAGCGTATTTGAGCGAAGCAGGGCATCAAAAAATTGAAGAACTCTTAGTCGCTGAGAATATTATTAACGAAGGGGAAAGCCTCTATAGTCCCACTAACGTGAGTTTAATGCATCATGTAAATTCAGCGTTACGCGCCCACACTTTGTTTCATCGAGATGTCGATTATATTGTTCGCAATGATGAAGTGGTGATTATCGATGAACATACTGGACGGGCATTACCTGGACGTCGCTGGTCGGAAGGGTTGCATCAAGCAGTTGAAGCTAAAGAACGCGTAAAAATTCAAAATGAAAACCAAACACTGGCCTCGATTACCTTCCAAAATTATTTTCGTCTCTACGATAAATTGGCGGGCATGACTGGAACGGCCGATACTGAAGCCTATGAATTCCAGCAAATCTATCATTTAGAAGTCGTGGTGATCCCCACAAATTTACCCATTCAACGCAAAGATTTTACCGATCAAGTGTATTTAACCGCTCAAGAAAAATTTGCAGCAGTCATTAAAGATATTCAACAAACACTGGAGCAAAAACGTCCTGTGCTGGTGGGTACCGCTTCGATTGAAACCTCTGAATATATTTCTCAATTACTTAAAAAAGAAAAAATCCCGCATGAAGTGTTAAATGCCAAACAACCGGAACGGGAAGCGCATATTATCGCGCAAGCAGGTCGTCCGGGTAGTGTAACGATTGCTACCAACATGGCGGGTCGCGGCACGGATATTGTCTTAGGCGGTAATTTTGAAGCAGAAGTGGCTGAGCTTGAAAATCCTACGCCAGAAAAAATTGCAGAATTAAAGAAAATTTGGCAAGCACGCCACGATGCGGTCATTGCCGCAGGCGGCTTGCATGTGATTGGCAGTGAACGCCACGAATCACGGCGGATCGATAACCAATTGCGCGGACGCTGCGGACGCCAAGGTGATCCCGGCAGCAGCCGTTTTTATTTATCCTTAGAAGATAATTTATTACGGATTTTTGCACCTGATTGGGTTTCACGTTTAATGAAAAGTTTGGGCATGCCCAAAGGGGAACCCATCGAACATCGCATGGTATCGCGCTCCATTGAAAATGCGCAACGCAAAGTTGAAGGCCATAATTTTGATATTCGTAAAGATTTATTAGAGTTTGACGATGTCGCGAATGTGCAACGTAAAGCCGTGTATGAGCGTCGACAATTATTAATGTCAAGTGATGATTTATCCGATGGCATAAGCTCGATGCGCCGCGATGTCTTGAGTAATACCATCCACTTGCATATTCCCCCCAATAGTTTAGAAGAGCAATGGAATATTCCAGAATTAGAAAAACAATTACGCGCTGATTTTGGCTTATCGTTGCCATTGCAACAATGGTTGGAAGAAGATCATCATTTAACCGATGAACACCTACAAGAAAAAATTATTCAAGCCGCAGAAGCGGCTTATGCGCAAAAAGAACAACAAGTGGGAAGCCAAACCATGCGTCAATTTGAAAAAGCGGTGATGCTGCAAGAATTAGACGCGCATTGGAAAGATCATTTAGCGGCCATGGATCATTTGCGCCATAGTATTCATTTACATGGTTATGCGCAAAAAGATCCTAAACAAGAATACAAGCGCGTGGCGTTTGAAAAATTCAGTACCATGCTGGGCAGTTTAGAATATGATATTGTCAATTTAATTTCTTGCGTTGAAGTTCAAGCGCAAGCAGATGTCGACGCGATGGAAGAACAGCGGCGTAAACAGGCTTTAGCACAAGCCATGCAATTTGATCATGCCAATATTGCTAATATTGCCAGTGCTAACACTCCTCAAAACGATGCAGGAGAAGACGATCTTGCTAAAGTAATTCCTTTTGTGCGTGAAGAACCTAAAGTCGGGCGTAATGATCCCTGTCCTTGCGGTTCTGGAAAAAAATATAAACAATGCCATGGAAAAATTTATTGAATATGCCTATTCATGTTGCCATCGGTGTGATTTTTAATTCACACCGTCAAGTGTTGGTGGCTCGTCGTCCGCAACATGTTCACTTGGGAGGCTATTGGGAATTCCCAGGTGGAAAAGTGGAAGCGGGCGAAACGGTGACCGCCGCGTTAATTCGTGAATTGCGCGAAGAATTAGCCATTGACATTAAAACCTACCAACCCTTTTTAACCATCGCTCACACCTATTCTGATCGTGAATTTATGTTAGACGTCTGGTTAATCACAGAATTTTCAGGAGTCGCAGTGGGCAATGAAGGACAAGAAATTGCGTGGATGCATTTACCTGAATTATTGAACAAACCCTTTCCTGAAGCCAATCAAAAAATTATTTCAACGTTGCTAGAATGGGTTGAAGATACGGAGTAACGCCGACAATGACTAGAATAAGTTAAGCATCGCATGAATGCGGAAAATTATTTACTCAACGCATTAGCTTTAGCCACACAAACACAAGGTGCTTGTGCGCCAAATCCGGCAGTGGGTGCGGTTATCGTTAAAAATAATCGGATTATTGGTGAAGGATTTCATCGCGGTCCGGGTAGCGCACATGCTGAAGTGGATGCGTTTGAACATGCTCGAGAGTCTCCAGCAGAAGGCACTTTGTTTGTGACCTTAGAACCTTGTTGTCATGTGGGGCGAACCCCGCCGTGTGTTGACCGAATTATTCATGAGAAAATTAAAACCGTTTATTTTGGCTGGTATGATCCTAATCCCATTGTTGCCGGTAAAGGTATCGAGCGCTTGCAAGCGGCGGGAATTACTTGTCATTATTTATCTCTGCCAGAAATAAGCGAATTTTACCGCGCTTACACCCATTGGCACCATACCCAAACTCCCTGGGTCACTGCAAAATTAGCATTGAGTTTGGATGGCAAAATTGCTGGTGATAAAGGACAACGTGAAATGATTACCGGAAAAGAAGCGTTATATTTTACTCATCAACAACGTCAAAAGGCTGATGCGATTTTAACCACGGCCATCACTATCAATCAGGATAATCCACAATTGAATGTGCGCTTAGAAAATTCGATTTTTGCGAAAAAACTTTATATTATCGATCGTCAATTGCAAATTAATCCTGACGCCTTAGTTTTTAATACCGCCAGTCAAATTACAATTTTTCATGATGCCTCGATCACGCCTTCGCGCAGTTTGGGTAATCACGTTCTTTTTAAAGCCATCCCACTGACAGAAAATTCCCAACTTAATTTAAACGCTATCATTCGTGAAATAGGTCAAGCAGGCATTCATGATTTATGGGTAGAAACGGGTAGCACGTGTTTTATGGGATTATTAACCCAACAATTAGTGAATAAAGTGTATATTTATCTTAGTTTAAAATTATTAGGAAAAAATGCTACCAACGCATTTGAAGAAAAATCCGAATTATTACAACACGCCAAAAGCATTCGCTGGTTTTCATTGGGAAATGATGCGGCTTGCGAAATGGTGTTTTGATTAAGTTTTGTTGATAGTTCGCTTTCAAGTAATTTAGCTGCGATTGTGCCAGAGTGTTTATGTTGACCTAATAATAAATGGCCTATAGAATATCGAAAAAAATAACAAGTGAGCATAGATTATGTATACTAACAATAGTGTGAAAAACCTCTTTCCGTCCATAAAAGATAAAAATATAAAAAAAGCAATAAAAATACTGAACAATTTTCCCGCCGATATTATAGCGCTTATGAGAACCTTTCTGGATGAGAATGGAATATACAAATTCTCATCCGAAGATATTCTAAAATTGCTACTTTCAAAAGCAGGCATAGAAGATTGGCAAGCGATTAAAAAAGAATATAACACTCTGAAAATCAATTTCGATAATAGCCAAATTATTAGAATCTTTTCACATTATAACGGCAAAAGTAATGCAACTGGTGTTTCTGAACACTATAACTGGCTGATAGAAAAGGAATTTTCGAAAACTGATATTGTGAGAATGGTTTCACATGATAGTGGTCATAATAATTTAGCCGCTCTTGTAGTTCACTTTGACGCACTGCAAAAGTCAGGATTTAATGTCGAGCAGATTGTGAGGATGGTTTCACACACCGGTGGTTCGAAGAATATAGCTGCGGTCATACACCACAATGCCGCACTGCAAGGGTCAGGATTTAACGTCGAGCAGATTGTGAGGATGGTTTCACACAACGGTGGTTCGAATAATTTAACTGCAGTTAAAAAATACCTCTCGGCACTGCAAGAGTCAGGATTTAATGTCGAGCAGATTGTGAGGATGGTTTCACGCATCGGTGGTTCGAATAATTTAACTGCAGTTAGAAAATATCTCTCGGCACTGCAAAAGTTAAAATTTACAGCCGAGCAGATTGTGAGGATGGTTTCACACACCGGTGGTTCGCAGAATTTAGCTGCAGTTCAAGATAACTTTGATGCACTGCAAAAGTTAAAATTTACAGCCGAGCAGATTGTGAA